>JALTOP010000001.1:0-2537 GCA_027000105.1 Planctomycetaceae bacterium
TTGTTACAGTGTGTCATGACGAAACGGTCCGTTTGAAAATGCGAAAGTGTTGTTTACTAAATCACTTACGTAAAAAACGACCGTTTCGTTGATATTTTTTGAGAGAAATCCGGGCTAGAATTGCCGGTCAGCAGTAACTTATCGGCGGTGAATCATGGGGAAACGAACTGTTGCAATCGGGTAAATGCATGTGCCGTTTGCTGAATGAGGCATCATTCAACGGCAGCACAAACGCAGTGCAAATCGATGCAAACCGTTTCCCTCAAGTACGCGCCATCGCAACTCCTGCTCGTAGAGGCGATGGTGCGTGGGGATGCACGCTACGCTTTCTCCAGTCGCGATACAAAATGCTCAAAGCCGTAGGGTGCCAGCCTTGCGGTGTTATCATTGCCGCTCGCCCATTACCGAACGGCTTGCGCCGTTCCGCTCGCAATGCCTGCCCACTGTGAGAAGAGGAGTACCAGGCAAAACCGCAAAGAAAGGCGGGGGGCATTGTCATGCACGGGGGGAGGTAGCGTCCTGTCATGTTTTGTATCACGGTTCTGCGATCCGTGATTATCTTCGCTATTGTAGCAGATATAGAATTGCAGCGGCTGATGAATAATCCGGGCCAGTCAACGCAAATGGATGATGGAACGTCGGCAATTCTCGTGTGAAAATGGCAGCGACCGCAAGTCGGATTGCCCTGTTCACAGCGTCTGTTTCAGGAAGCTCAATCGTATCGGTGGCATTTAATGCATCAGAAATGTTAGAATGGGATGTCGAAAAATGGGCATCCGAAGTGGCCGACAGATATGTTTGCATTTGACTGAAACAGGAAAGATCATCGCCGGGGGAATCAACATGAGAAAACCGTTTGCATTATTTGTTTTGTTGGGCGTTGTCGTTTTGTCGCCGGGGGTGGTCATGTCGGTTCATGCGGGGGATTCAGATGGATTCAAACCGATTTTTAACGGGAAGGATCTGACAGGCTGGGAGGGGGACAGCAGTTTCTGGCGTGTCGAAAACGGGGCGATCGTGGCTGAGTCGACCGAGAAGAATCCGTGCAAAGCGAACACTTTTCTGCGTTGGGCAGATGGCGAAGTCGATGATTTCGAATTGAGGCTGGAGTTCAAAATTGAAGGGACACAGGCGGCGAACTCCGGCATCCAGTTCCGCTCTCAGGTTCAGCCGGATGGGCATGTGGTTGGATATCAGGCAGATATCGATTTAGCCGGTAATTATCTGGGGGCCTGTTACGATGAGCATGGTCGCGGGATGCTCGCGCCGCGCGGAATTCTGCAAACCTGGAACTCACCCCAGGACCGCAAAAAGAAACAAATCGCAGATGCAGCGATGTTGCTGAAGAAAGTGAAACAGGGCGAGTGGAACGAATACGTCATCAAAGCGGTTGGCAATGAAATTACGTTATCGATTAACGGCGAAGTCTTTTCGCGTGTGATCGACAACGATGAAAAGAATCGTGATTTTGTGGGAGTTCTCGCCTTGCAGTTGCACGCCGGGCCGCCGATGAAAGTGCAGTTTCGCAACATCCAGCTCAAGCGGTTACCCCTGCAGGGACGCAAGAAAATCGTTTTTGTTGCCGGGAAGAAAAGTCATGGTTACTTCTCGCATGAACATCGTGCGGGCTGCCTGTTGCTGGCCGATTGTCTGAACGGCTCCGGTCTTCCTGTGCAAACAGTTGTTTACAGTAACGGCTGGCCGAAAGATGTGACCGCGTTTGATAACGCCGATACGGTAGTCTGTTACTGTGATGGCGGGCCGCGTCATTTCCTGAATCCGCATCTGGATGAGTTCGATCGCGTCATGGACAGAGGAGTTGGGCTGGTCTGTATTCATTATGCCGTCGAAACAGTGAAAGGCAGGGAAGGGGAACATTTCATCAAATGGATGGGCGGATATTTCGAGCCGTATTGGTCGGTCAATCCCCATTGGACGGCTAATTTCACGACGCTGCCGGATCATCCGATCTGCAATGGTGTGAAGCCGTTTTCCATCAATGACGAGTGGTACTATCACATGCGGTTTGCGAAGGATATGAAAGGGGTCACGCCGATTCTCTCCGATTTGCCTCCTCGTGAATCGCTGGTTCGCAAGGATGGCCCTCACTCCGGCAATCCGTTTGTGCGTGAAGCGGTACTGGTTCGCAAAGAAAAGCAGCACGTCGCCTGGGCATTCAACCGTGAGGGAGGCGGACGCGGCTTCGGCTTTACTGGCGGACATTTTCACCAGAACTGGCAGCATGATGATTTCCGAAAAGTGGTGCTCAACGCGATCTGCTGGACTGCGAAAATGGAGGTTCCGAAAACTGGCGTGCAGTCACCGACTCCAACAGTTGAGCAGCTGAAAAAGAATCAGGATGAGCCTCCCAGAAAAGGTTGGAGGTTTCAGTCGCCATACATCATACCGAAATCGAACAAGCAATCTTCGTTAGAAAACAGGCCGGGAAAAACAACGGATAAGCCACTGTTTTCCAGTGCGATTGTGACGACGCAAACCCCCGACCATTCGGTGAAAATCGATGTGCCGATCAAGGG
>JALTOP010000001.1:2547-8631 GCA_027000105.1 Planctomycetaceae bacterium
CTTTTTCTCGTCGTCGCAGACGGGATGAACGGCATTTCCTGCGACTGGGCAGACTGGGCTGAGCCGGTTTTGATCGGACCGAACGGTAAAAAAAAACTGACGAGTTTGAAGCCGTTTATGGCTTCCTCGCAATGGGGAACGGTCTCCATCAATAAAAACGCGGCCGGAAAACCGATGCGGATTGATGGCGAGGATATTCCTTTCGGAATCGGCACGCATGCTAATTCGGTCATTGGGTTTCACCTGCCGGACGGCCATACCTTTGAAAAGTTCCAGACGCGAGCAGGTTTGGATAACGGTGGAACCGATCAACCCGGTTCTGCTTCCTGTTCCGTCCAGTTTTTTGTGCTGGATGAAAGACCATCAAAAAAATTTCTGGCATCTGTTTCCCAGGCACCGGCATCATCGGGAGGGAGTCACGATTTGGGTGATGCGCTCAGTCAGCTGAAAGTGGCCAGCGGGCTGGAAGTCGGCCTGTTTGCGGGTGAGCCGATGCTGCGAAACCCGACGAACATGGAGATTGATGCACGCGGTCGGGTTTGGGTTTGCGAGGGAGTCAATTATCGCAAATTCCGCAACAAGGAAACGCCCGGCAATGTGAAGGGGGATCGCATCGTTATTCTTGAAGACACCGATGGCGATGGCCGGGCAGACAAGACAAAAACGTTCTATCAGGGGCACGATATCGATTCGGCTCACGGAATTTGCCTGCTTGATAATCGTGTGTTGATTTCGGTCGGCGAGAACGTCTTTTATCTGATTGATGATGATCGCGACGACAAGGCGGATCGGAAAGAGATTCTGTTTACCGGCATCGGCGGTGCTCAGCATGATCACGGGATTCATGCGTTTGTGTTCGGGCCGGACGGTAAGCTCTACTTCAATTTTGGGAACCATGGCGGGCAAATCAGGGATAAAAACGGGAAAACGATCATCGATAAAATGGGAAATGTTGTAGACAGTTCCCGCAAACCCTATCAGGAGGGGATGGTTTTCCGCTGTAATCCGGATGGTTCAGAATTTGAAACACTCGCCTGGGATTTTCGCAATAACTGGGAGGTTTGTGTCGATTCGTTCGGTTCACTTTGGCAAAGTGATAATGACGATGATGGCAACCGGGGAACGCGCATCAATTTTGTGATGGAGTATGGCAACTACGGCTACAAAGATGAATTCACCGGAGCCAGTTGGAAGGTGCCTCGTACCGGACAGCACCCCGAAATTCCGCTGCGGCATTTTCATCAGAATGATCCCGGTGTGGTGCCGAACCTGTTGCAGACGGGGGCGGGTTCTCCGACCGGCATTTTGGTTTATGAAGGGGATTTGCTACCCGAATTGTATCGCAATCAACTGATTCACGCCGATGCTGGCCCGAATGTGGCACGGTGTTATGTCGTCAAGCCGAAGGGAGCAGGCTACAGCGCAAAAGCATACCCGATTCTCGAAGGAGTGAATGATAAATGGTTTCGCCCGAGTGATGTCTGTATCGCGCCGGATGGTTCCCTGTTCGTTGCTGACTGGTACGATCCCGGCGTGGGGGGACACCGGATGGGAGACGACGAACGCGGGCGCATTTTTCGCGTCGCCCCGCCCAATTCGGCTTACAAAATCCCGAAAGTCGATTTATCTTCGACCGCAGGAGCTATCGCAGCGTTGAAAAGCCCCAATCTGGCTACGCGCTACCTGGGCTGGACCGCCTTACATAAGGCAGCGGGGCAGTCGGAAACTGCGTTGAGGGAGTTGTATCAGTCGAAAAACCAGCGACACCGCGCCCGCGCCTTGTGGGGGCTTGGAAAGCTGAACATCGACAAAGCCCGTAAAGTGAAACTGATTCGTACCGCTTTGCAGGATGAAAATTCGGATATCCGCATCACCGCGATTCGCCTGGTTCGTCAACTGCGAAACGAAATTTCCCACGAGGACGTGATGGATGTGATCAACTTCAAGGATCCTTCTCCGGCAGTCAGGCGGGAACTGCTTGTCGGTTTTCACGAGATCAAAAGTGTTTCGTTTGTCGCCCCGTACTGGGCAATACTTGCGATGCAGCATGACGGAAAAGATCGCTGGTATCTGGAGGCCCTCGGCATTGCGGCAGAGGGACGATGGGACGATTGTTTGAAGGAGTGGATGAATCGCAACAACGGCCACTGGAACACGCCGGCTGGTCGCGATATCATCTGGCGTTCACGCGGTTCACAAACAGCAAAACTGCTGGCACAAATTATTCGTGATGAGAAAACGTCTCTGGCAGAACTGCCCCGCTATTTTCGGTCACTCGATTTCGCACTGCAGGTCGATCAGAACCTGCTCGCTGATTTGGCCTTCAATCCACCAGCGGGCGATTCAAAGCGGGTTGAATTTATTGTTGCCGAGGCGATCAAACGGCTAGACAGTAGCGACTTCCTTAAAAATCCCGAGTATAAAGCGGCTTTACAGAAACTGCTTGATGAAGAACCGGAATCGGAGCTTTTCATATCGACAGTGAATCGATTTTCCCTCACCGATCGCTATCCGCAGTTGCTCGATATTGCAGCAAAACATTCTGGTGAGCAACTCGGAGTCGATGCCATTCGCGTGTTGATTCAAAAGAAAGACTGGAAGACGATCAATAAGGCACTTCGCGGGAAGGATAAAAACAAAGCAGTCAACGTGGCGCAGGTGCTGGGACTTTCAGGAGAAAATGCGATTATCGGACTGCTCGGATCGATCATGGAAAATGACAGGATCAGTATCGATGTTCGACGAGCGGCAATCAAAGGTTTGGGGTACACAAAAAACGGAACGGCTCGTGTGATGCAATTCGCCCAAAAGGGAGACGTTGATCCATCTCTCGAACATG
This sequence comes from Planctomycetaceae bacterium, assembly GCA_027000105.1. Taxonomy (GTDB): domain Bacteria; phylum Planctomycetota; class Planctomycetia; order Planctomycetales; family Planctomycetaceae; genus Rubinisphaera. The sequence continues at coordinate 5,387 of JALTOP010000001.1, forward strand.
CGATCGCCGCGGTGCTGCATGCGGCTCCGCAAAAGAACATCCGGAATTTTGCGAACAAAAAATATCCGCTTCCTCCGTCGAAAGATGCCAAGCCGCTGCCTCCAGTTTCCGTTCTGGTCAAGCAAAAAGGAGATATGAAGAACGGCAGACTCGTTTTTTTCACGCATGGCACCTGTTCCAAATGTCATCAGGTGAATGGACTGGGGAAAGAAGTGGGGCCTGATCTATCCGAAATTGGTGCCAAGCTGAGCAAGCAGGCGCTGTACGAATCGATTCTGTACCCTTCAGCCGGCATCAGTCATAATTACGAAACGTACACGGCAGTTGCCGCGGATGGAACGACCTATTCCGGCTTATTGGTCAGTGAAACGGATGACGAAGTTTCCATCAAAAATGCAGAAGGGATCGTCAAAACAATTAAACGTGACGACCTGGACGATCTGGTCAAGCAGAACACCTCGCTGATGCCAGCCAATTTGCAAAAAGTGATGACCGAAAAAGAACTGGTTGATGTGGTCGAATACCTCAACACGTTGAAGAAAAAGAGCGCGCTGAAGAAAGAGAAATAGATTCTCAAACGGAACGGCACACAACCTCCATTGTGGAGACATTACTGAAAAAACGGCTCTTCCTGCAAAACAGGCTTTTGGGGCCCGGACGGGGGCGCTTTGTAGTGGTTGTACCGATTTACGGCATCCTGCCGATTGAAGCGGTCTGTGAGGGCTGGACTTCCCATGACGGCTTCCCTTTTTGAATTTGGGAAATTCTACTCGAACGGAACAAATTCACAAGAAAAAGCTTCTCAGAGGGTCGAAACTCAGGATACAATCTGGATTGAAATTCCGTAACGAGTTGCGGACAGTTACCAACGATGCGCGATAAACCCGACTCGGGAGATGCAACACAATGATTCGAACGACACATTGGCTCGCAGCGATTGCCCTGTTTAGTATTGCAAGCTCTGCCCTTCAAACCACCCAGGCCGGGAATTTACCCCTCAACGGAGAATTGAAGATCTATCAATCTCCCGAAGGGGAGAGGTACGCCTCTGTTGCTGTCGCATTGGACAAAAAAGCAGCTGAGGTGAAGCAGGCTCCCGAGCAACTTCTGATTCTGGTCGATACCTCTGCATCTGCAGTTGGGGAGTATCGCCAGCGGTCGATGGCGGTCGTCAAATCGCTGTTCGGTCAACTCTCATCGAAAACTCGTGTTGCTGTCTGGGCGATCGATGTGGATCAGACTCCGTTGACGAAGGGGTTTGTCCCGCTTTCCCGCGAAACAGCAAACGGGGTGCAGGCAAAGCTGCAAAAACGGATTCCAGCCGGGGCAACGAACTTTTCTGCTGCGTTGGAGAACGGCTTGAAATCTTTTGACTCTGACAAAACCGCCGCGATGGTTTACGTTGGTGATGGCTACAGTGCGGCTCGATTGATTTCTGCCGAAAGACTGAGCGAACTGGTCAAGTGGTTTTCTGATCGTCCGATTCCTTTGAACAGCTATGTTGTCGGTGCCCAGACAGATATGCAGTTGCTGGGAATCCTCGCCATTCGAAGCGGGGGAGTAGTCCTCGAGGATTCCGCCCAGGTTTCTTCGGAGAAAGCGGCCACCCAGCTTGCACAGATAGTTGGCGAAAAGGTCTGGTATCCTCAAACGATACAGGTTTCGGATAACTTGCAGGTTCTGCCCGCGACAGCACTGCCCGTTCGAGCAGATCGATCCACCATTTATCTGGCACAGATTCGTGGCAAATCGAAACGGGCCCGTATTGCCCTCGGCGACGCCAACAACTCGGCTGCTGTGAGTTTTGAGCTGACAAAATCTCCGGCTGAACATGTTGCAGTAAGGGCACTTTATCTGCGAGCGAAGGAAGATGCCGGTTTGAGTGTGCCCACCGCAGGAAATGTTGTCATGCGGGCGGCCCAGACGCGATTCGAGAATCAGGTTGCCTCCCTGTTAGCTCAGGCGAATCAGGCTGTAAAGCGTTCCGATGCGGCCGGTGCGGTCAACATTTCAAAAAGGCTTCTGCAATTCGACCCTGCCAACCGGGCGGCCAGAAAAATGGCGACTGTCTATCAGGTGGCGATGCTGCAACCGAAGGACGCAAAGGACACAAAGAAACCCTCCATTGTTTCCGAATTGGATGAATTGGAAAAAGAGCGGACGGACGCTCCTTCGGACGTGGAAAAGGATTTAATTGAGCAGTTCAAGAACAAATCGATTGTTGCGGGGGAAAAGCTCAGCCTGCAGGTTGATCAGGCTGTTCAGGAGGCCAGAGAAGTAACCGGACAGGATCCGGTTGCAGCGTTGTCCATTCTGAAAGCGGCTCAGGGGACGGTTCAAAATGCAACAGATATCGATCCTGAACTCAGAAGACAGCTTTTGCGCAAAGTCGGACACGTGATTCTCGAAGTTCGCGCCCGAAAAGAGAAGATCGATAATGATCGTATCCGCTACGAGCAACAACTTGCGGAGCAGGAAGCCCGTCGTCGGGTTATTGAAGATTTGGCACTCGAAGAAGAGCGACTGGAGCAATTGATCGATCAGGTTCGCGCCTTGATCGATGACGGGGTGCATGGTAACTCCCCTGCGTATATGGACGCTCAGGAGGTAGCGAAAGCCGCAGTCGAACTGGCTCCGTCAAGCGGAACGGCAAGGGTTGCGCGGTTCACTTCGGTAGCAGCCAAGAATCTGGAAGACGCCCGATACCTCCGGCTTTTGCGAGCAGACCGGTTTTTGGAAACGCTGACAGAAGTTGAATTTTCCCATGTTGCCTTCCCGGACGAGCCGCCCGTCCGTTATCCGCCCGCACCTGTGTGGAAAGCACTTACCGAAAGGCGTAAGAAATGGGCATCAGTCGACCTGAAAGACGACAGTCCGACCGAACGACTCATTCGAAAGGCTTTGCAGGAAGATACAGAGTTCAATTTTGTTGATACTCCCCTGTCTGACGCCGTGCAGATCATCGGCGAGCAGCACGGAATCAATATTCGTCTCGACACACTTGTTCTGGAAGAAGCGGGAGTTCCCACGGACGAACCGGTCAATCTGATTATCTCTGGTATTACTCTGAAAAGTGCATTGAAAATCATGCTGGAGAATATGCCTAATGAGGAATTGACCTGGGTTGTCGAAGACGAAGTGATGAAAATCACGACGCAGACCAAAGCCGACGAAATTACACCAACGCGCGTCTATCCTGTTGCAGACCTCGTTATTCCGGTTCAGACACTGGGCGGTCGTGGAGG
>JALTOP010000002.1 GCA_027000105.1 Planctomycetaceae bacterium
ATTCAATATAACCTTTCAGGCGATATCGTTTCCCGTCACGCAATACTCTAAGAACTTCCGGCGTCCCTGTCAGCCTCAACTTTCCGCCAAATGGATCACTGGAAGAAGCGAATTCCACCATCCACTCTTTTTCAGAGACCTTTCGAACCGTTCCCTCCAGAGAATCGCTCGTCGAAGATTCTTTCCTGTCCCCCAATGGAGGAGCCAGCGGTATTTCCGAATCGACGTGCTGCAATGGTCGGGCTTTTTCGAAAGGATCCGCAGGAGAAGTTGGTGTTGTGGAAGTTCCGCTTTGTTTACCTGAGCGGATAGGTGGTTCAAACTGGCCCGGTTTCTCGCCAGAAGTTACTGTGACAGGCCCGGTTCGGGCAGCTGTTTGTGTGAAACCCGCCTGGGAAACCGCGTTACTCGCCGTTGCGGGAACGAACGTCCCGTTCGGCTCCAGAGAACTGCTTTTCTCAAAATAGGGAGAACTCGGTTCGTCAGCCGGATCGGGAACTGATTGACCATTTCCTGAAGAACCGGGGTTCGACGGATTGAATGGCGGTGCATTATTTCCACTTCCGGAATCGGGCTGCTTCACCTGTCCCGGCGGAACCGATGAGATCGGCGGAATGGAGGATCCTGGATTGTAGCCTGACGTTCCTGATCCGGGAGCGACAGTTCCTCCCGGCGCGATGCTGGAACCGGGAGGCAAAGGCTGACCGTAGGGAGGCTGGGCGTAGGGATCCTGTGGATACGGGCCATAAGGGCCATAAGAATAAGGTTGCTGACAACCGACAAATGCCGACAACGTAGTCAGGCAAAACAATGTGAAACCCGATAGAACGAGTTGCCGTTGCGCTTTCATGATTAGGCATCCTTGCGATGTGAAGGCGTGTGCAACAGACTGTTGTCACCGCTTCGTCCTCGCTGCTCAAACGGAACAGCCAAAGTGGTTTCATTTCAATCTGATGCAGTTGTTGACCTGAATCGCAATCATCCGATTTCCCCCCGGAGATTGCACATTTCCTACAAACGGTTCTTCTGTTTCGGAATCTGCCCATTCCGAAAAAACCGTCTCCCCCCAAGTGGCCTTGTTTTGTGCAGGGTTTCAGATCCTGCGACCGCATGGGCACCAATTTTCAGCCTCTACAGAAAATACTCCGCAAAAGCGGGCGGATTGTCTCTGAAAGAGGACTTTCTGTCCAGAGCGATTTTTTTCGCCCATTTTCTCCCGTTCATCGAGTAGAAATTACATTGCAGGAGCAGGGTAAGATCAGGCGGCCCGCGCTGGAATGGTCACCGGTTGCCTGCTTCTGTGGCGAATGATGTTTCGTACCGCATAGTGTCTGTTGTTGGAATTGGCATAGTACATGCGGGTGCAGACTTCGCCGAGAATCCCCAAACTCAGAAATTGCAGACTGACCATAATGGAAAGAACCGTCAGTGTCAGCAGAGGATTTCCGGTCATATCCGTTCCGCTGAACAGCTTCATTCCGATCGTTGCCAGTCCCGAAATGGCAGCGACAACTCCGCACCAGATACCCGCCCTGCCGAACAGTTTCATGGGACTGTCGAAGTAGCGAAGCAGAAAGTTGACCGTGATCAAATCGAGAACAACGCGCGTGGTTCGTCCGATTCCGTATTTGGTTTCGCCGAATTGTCTGGCGTGATGTTTGGTCACCACTTCCACACACTTTGCCCCTCTGCGATGAGCCAGAATCGGGATGAAACGATGCATTTCACCGTACAATTCCAGTTCCTGGGCGATTTCACGACGGATCGCCTTGAGCGTACACCCAAGATCGTGGATCGGAAATCCGGTTGTCTTCGAGATAATCCGATTCGCGATTTTCGAGGGCAATTTCCGATTGATGAAGGCGTCCTGGCGGTTTTTTCGCCAACCGTGAACCAGGTCGTAGCCTTCCTCGATTTTTTCGACCATCATCGGGATATCGCTTGGGTCATTCTGCAAATCGCCATCCATCGTGATGATGACGTCGTTGCCCGCCTCATCGATACCGGCTTGCATCGCCGCAGTTTGACCGTAGTTACGGCGAAATTCGACGACCACAACATGCGGATCTTTTTCTGTCAATTTTACCAACTCGTTTATGCTCGTGTCGGTTGAGCCATCATCAACGAAGATCAGTTCGTACTCACGATCCATCCGGGAAAAAACCGCTTCCAGTTGCTCGTGCATCAGCGGAATGCTTTCTTCCTCATTATGAATCGGAATGACGACGGAAATACTGAGGGGAGTGTTTTGACGAAGATCATTCATGGTTGAACCATTTCTGCTTCTGTTGACGGAGTGACGAGTTTGGTTTTAAGGGAACTGATTTTGTAACGGGAGATTTTACAACCGGGCCAGTGTCAGGTTCCCGATTGGGTCGATTGATACGGTTCTTCTGCAACAGGATGAAAGAAACAGGTTGAAAGATCAGGCGACTCGGGAAACAGCGACTGTTGGGGACTGTTCCGCATCCGGTTGCGGAAAACGAATGGTCAATTTTGAAAAGGTGTTTTTTTGCAGAGCCAGGATCGAAACAGTCCACCCCAGCGCTGCCCCTGCGAAAACATCACTGGGGAAATGAGCACCACATTGCACACGACCGAAAGCAACGAAAGCGGCCAGGAAAAAGAACATCCCTTTGGCTTGTGGGTGCAGCGCCGACAGACAAACTGCAAAGGCAAATGCAACGGTGGTATGTCCGGAAGGAAAACTCTGACTCGCTTCGATACCATTCAAATAGGGAAACCAGCCATGAAAAGATTGCAGCACATCAAGCGAGGCAAGATCCAAATCCCGGGGGCGTGCCCTTCCAATCGTCAACTTGATCAGATTTGCGCACAACCCTGCGCCCAGGCTAATCACACCCGTTGACAGGTAGGACTTCCAGCGTTTCCGGTCGATCTGGCTGGCTACCAGCAGAAGGAAAACAACGCCAACACCGTGACCGAATGGTTCCGTATTCTGAACCATTTCACGAACAAAAGAGGGTGCCCGTTCTGCTCTGAAAAAACGGGCGACCTGCACATCGATCGACAGACACGCCGCCGCCATGATTAACATCGTCGCGGGGAATGCAACACGAAACCAGACAGGAACCACGAACAATCGTGGAACCCGCTCCGATCGCTTCAACGATTTCCGAGACAAAACCGACGACACTCAACCATCCCTGGCGTAACACTCGCAACTTCTGTTTTAATCGCTTGATGATTATCCGTAATCATCGCTGCCCTTGTAGCAAAACTCGGCTTTCTCTCGCAAGAGGAACTTTTCGATCTCCCAACCCAACAACCAAGCTCTTACCTGCCTCTCCCAAGCTCTCCATTTTTCCAGATCGATTGACGGTTCAGTTAAACGGGCCGAACCGGGGACTGCAGGAAGGTTTCTGTTGGGCAATCCGTTTACGGATCGGGGAATTGAGGCAATTACTTCAGTTTTGCGAGGATAGCATTCGCTTTGGTTTTGATTGCCTTCGATCCTTTGGTGCTCATTAGGGCGTCAATATCCGCCTGAATTTCATCTGCTTTCTCGAAGCCTTCCTGTTTGAGCTTGGCGATTTCATCTTTCATCATTTCGCCACCGCTATCCACTTCTCCAGCCTCGGCTACTCCTTTGAGCCAATTAACGACGTTTTCCTTGGCTGTGGGAACTTTGTCACTCGTCGGAAGATCATATTCCTTCGAGCCACCGCTGCATCCGATACAGACCGGGGAGATGAACAGCAGAGCCATCATCACGATCATTTTCCATGGAATCATTTTTCTACGAAGCTCCTCAAAAAAGTTGTTACCGGTTGCCGGTTCACAATGGAAAACAGAAAAAAACGAGGAAGCCCCAACGGGCTCCCTCCTGTGTTAAACCTCTGAATTGAATCCGAGCGTTCTACAGTTTACAGCGTTTTTCACTCGCAAAAAGCCAGAAACGTGAGAGATCAATTCCCGTTTACATCGCTAGAATTCGCCAACAGGTTGACCGTCATCCCTGTTACCCAAACGGTGCCAGGTAGTCAGGTCGATATTTTCAGAAATAAATCGCACGGAACCATCTGCCAGCGTACATTGGGCCCCTCCAGAGTGTCGGGAACGCATTGAAACAAGACCGTTGCGATCTGCACAAAGACCAAAACCGCCTCCAAACGCACAACTGCGGTGTGACCAGTTGGGAGGAACCGTCGTATTGAACATCGTCTGGAATGGATACGGAGCGGCCCAGTCACGACCACATTGGCTCAATGAATACTGGGCAGAGGGTGCGACACCTGCATCGCAGGCGGCTCCGGCTGCATCCACTTCAGCTTGTGTGGCGAATTCAGGATTCGCAAATGTAGGCGTCGTGCCAACACGGGTGATATCGCTGTCCGACAAACGCCCTTGATCGCCATCCCCCTTCAAAATTTCGCCGACCATGACGACGTTCGAGGTTCCATCCAGAATATCTCTCATCCTGATGGAAACCCGCCTGAAGATAATACCATGCGAATCTCTACCGTTCCCCTGGTAGATAAAGGGTGTTGACCCGCCGCAACCGGCATAGTTGTTTCCGGGACCGGTACCCGAACCGAAGCGACGATCGGAAGGACACCAGAAAGCCGCAATTTTTTGTTGACGCAACGTGTTATTTCCCGTGTGGTACGACACGTTAAAATTCCACTTCTCGTAAAGCGGAGCCTGTTCAAGAAACGGCAGCAGAGAGACCCATGCCGAGTTCCCGTGCCAGCTATAAGCACCCTGTACCCAGAATTGACCCTGAGGGAAAATGTTGTAGGTATCGTGATAATTGTGCAAAGCAAGGCCGAGCTGTTTCAAATTGTTTTTACAGGATGAACGCCGGGCCGCTTCTCGCGCCTGCTGAACAGCGGGAAGCAACAGAGCAACGAGAATCGCGATGATCGCGATGACCACAAGAAGTTCGATCAACGTAAATCCCTTTTCAGGATCACGGGAAGTGATACGCAGACACTTCATCAACTTACCCTCCAACTTTGTAGAACAACGGATACAAAACACCCCTGCCGCTCACACCGTGGCAGCGACAATGAAAACACCCCGCATGGTAACTTGGAAATGTGTATTTTTCAAAGGTTTGTTAAAAAAAATTTCCGTTTCGCTTCACTCGTTGATCTCCCTGATTCAACGAAGGTATTGCGTTTGACTGGTGATTACAGGTGATTGAACACGCTACCATTTTCACTCGTGTCACAATACAGTCTCGATCAATCAGTCCCGATCTGCACAATTGGCCAAACCGATTGTTGCGGAGATCGAACTTCCCCGATACCGGGCGGAAGGGGCGTCGGCTTTGTCATTCTCAAGCCGCGCAGGCTTTCTCTGTCGATCGGGAATCTGTTACGATCTGGTGGGCCTGTCGGTTTTGCCTAGTCGCGATTCTTTCTTGCCGGGGAGTTCCGTTTTTCCAATGTCGAGTGGTGATCAAATCGAGTTCATTGATACACATGGCCAGTTACCCTGCCTGTGGTCTCGCCGGGTTCTGTTTTTTGCGAATCTGCTGGCCCTGTTTTTCGGGAATGAACAACAGACGCAGGCATTGGTCGACGAAGTCGGAGAGATTGATTCCTACGGGGGGCGACTGATTCCGATCATCAACCTGTTATTCCGAAATCAGGATAATTTGCTTGTCCTCGAACGGGAGCCGGATGAAACCCTGTGTCGATATCTGCGGGACGATCTCGGTTTGTCGCTGCCCCGATTGCAAGTAATGAAGCACTCCGAATACGTCGAATTGGGAGAACACCTCAAAAGCGGGAAAGAGGTGGAAGCGGCCCATCATCTGCGGTCTTTTGTGGATCATGGGGCAGAATGGCTCGACGGATACGTCACGGACGATATTCTCTCCCTGATCGCGGAGCATCTCAATGCCCGGACAATTTCAACCGCCGCAGCCAGTCAGGATGGCAATAACAAGTTCCTGCTGCATCAGTATCAGGTCAAACAGGGGTTACCCTTCTTCGATACAGAGTTGGCAGCCTCTCCTGCCGATCTCCCGCGTTGCGCCCAAAAACTGGCCGAGAAGGGTTATTCCTCAGTTGTTTTGCGTTCTCAAATTGGGGCCTCGGGTATTGGGATGTTGCGGCTGAGTCATTTGAATCAACCAGAGGAGTTCCCTGAAATACCCGAACACTTTTTCTACGAGGGGCCCTGTCTGGTACAGGGGTGGTTGGAAAAAGGGATATTCGGAATTAAAAACGTGCGCAGTCCGAGTACCCAGTTGTTCCTCGATGAAACCCACATCTATGCGTATGACATGACCGAGCAGATTCTCAGTAGCGACAGTATTCACCAGGGGAATGAATCGCCGCCTCCTTATCTGGATCAGTTACCCGGCTTGCGGGAAGAAACAATCAGGCAGGCTGAGTCCGTCGGAAAATGGTTGCACCAGACCGGATACCGTGGTACGGCCAGTATCGACTGGCTCGTTGTTGAACGCGAAGGGAAAACAGTTCCTGATCTCTATGTCTGCGAAATCAATGCGCGTGTAACCGGGGCGACATATCCTTCTCTGCTCGCGCGACATTTCCATCCGAACGGTGCCTGGCTTTTGCGCAACCTGCGACTCGCTCAACCACTTTCCTCAGAAAAGCTGCTGGCCCTGTTCGATAAACCGGGCCATCTGTTTCGACCGGAAAAAAACGTCGGTATCTTGCCACTCAATTTGAATTTTGGTCGCGATAACCTCGTCCACAAAGGCCAGTTTTTATGTATTGCAGATACAAATGAGGAATGTCACCATTTACTTGATCTGGCCGAACAGGATCTCCCGATCCAATGGGATACCGATCGCGATTAAGAATCGATAGACAGAAACAGCCCGGCACGGCTGGCCTGTTCTGACTGCCGTAACCAAAATGAGATTCTCAAAAGTTTTCGCACCGTTCGTCAACTTTAACCGTTATTTAACCGTTAGTAGTACAGATGATTAAACACGTTTTCCAGATTCTGTTTCCGTTTTCTGTAGCCGGAAAGCCCTGTCCCGTTTTCGGGTTGGTCTGTTCGGCTTTGACATTTTTGCCATTTTTTCTTGTTGTTTCTACTCCCCACTTTTTGCAAGCGGAGGTGGTTGTTGTCGTTTTCGGGGATTCGACCTCGGCACCTCGTGGGAAGTTGAAGATCTACGCCGACCTGCTTCGAGAGGAATTCCACAAACACGGGATCGCGGCGAAAGTGGTCAACGCGGCAGTGGGGGGCAATACAACCCGGGCTGCCCTGGCCCGCTTTGAAACAGATGTCGTCGCAAAACATCCGGATCTTGTCATCATACAGTTTGGCATCAACGATGCTGCCGTTGATGTCTGGAAAACACCCCCTGCTCTCAAACCGCGTGTCAGCCTGAAGGAATTCGAAGCGAATATCCGTCAGTTCATCCGTCGATTGAAACAGAAACGGGCAGAGGTGGTGTTGATGACGCCCAACTGCCTGGCCTGGACGCCAAAATTGAAGCGACTGTATGGCAAACCGCCCTATTTGCCCGACGACAAAAACGGTTTCAATGTTCTGTTGACCCGGTATGCAACTGCCATCCGGCAGATAGGAAAAGAACAAGAAGTGCCCGTGATAGATATCTATCGCGCTTTCAACGATTATGGCAGTCAGAAAGGGCAACAGATCGAAGATCTGCTTCTGGATGGCATGCATCCCAACGATAAGGGACAACGTCTGGTGTTCGAATTACTGAAAGAGTCCGGCGTGTTCCGCACGCTTGCTCCTTGACTGTCCCCAACAATCCTCATTCCCGCTGAAAGATGGGACTGTCTGTCCTGAATTGAGATGATCGTTGGTGAGAGTCATATCCGCTCGGCGATCTGGTTGCAGTTTGGAAATTGTCATGAATGCGACGTGAACAGGAAAAGGAAAACAGGATGCAATGTTGTCCCGTCATCCCGCTGCTTTTTTCGATCCTGGCCACTCCTGCAATTATTTACGCGCAGGAGCAGTCGAAACCGGTCGATGCTTCCGGTTCGCCCGGTTCTTTTCGGGTGATCTCTTACAATGTTCAATTCTTGCCCCCTATCGCCCGACACATGAACAAGCGGCCCCGGCATCTCTATCGGGCAGAACAGATCGCCGAGAAGATGGCCGCTTTCGATCTTGTCGGCCTGAATGAAACATTCGATGATGAGCCGCGCAGGATAATTCACGCCCATCTCAGAAAAAAATGGGGAGAAAATTGCCACATCATGTTTGGCCCTGATCCCAGAGACGGTCGATATAATGGTGGACTTTCACTTATCTCCAGATATCGGTTCATCAAAACAGATTCAGTGATTTACAAAAACTTCAGCTCCCCGTTGAAGTATGGAATTCAGGCCGATGGATTCGCTGCCAAGGGAGTTCTTTATGCCCAAGTGGAATTTCCTGAAAAGAATTTCGGAGACAACAGACTGCTCGATGTTTTCGTCACCCACCTGGAAGCCCGAGATGGTTCACTCCGGCGGAAGCAGTTCGATGAGCTGGCCAGTTTCATCAAGCAGAAAGTTTCGGCTGATATCGACTTCATCTTACTGGGCGATTTGAATACGAGAGGAAATCTCAAGTATCGACAGGCGCCTGGTTCGACATACAATCAACTTTGGGATGTGCTGACCCAAGCGGTTCCCCGGCATCGCCTGGT
>JALTOP010000003.1 GCA_027000105.1 Planctomycetaceae bacterium
ATCGGCGAAAAGAGTTTCTCCCTGTTTCCACAATGAAAAGTGCATATGTAATCCGGAACCGTTCTCGCCCCATAACGGCTTGGGCATGAAGGTGACTGTTTTGCCCGCGCGAGAGGCCACATTTTTTACGATATTTTTCAGACGCAAATAGTTGTCCGCGGCGCTGAGCAACGGTTGATGGGCAATTTGGAATTCCGATTGCCCGCCGGTCGCTACTTCGTGATGATGGGCGCCGATATCGATTCCCGCATCCATCAACGCAAGCATCATCTCGGTACGTAAACTGTGGAGGGAATCAGACGGCGGGACAGGAAAGTATCCCTCTCTTTTTCGGATTTTATATCCGGCGTTGTTCATACCTCCGTTTCGGCTCTGGAGTTCGCCCCGTGTCCATTCTCCTTCTGAACTTTCCAGATGGTAATAGCCTTCGTTGATCTGTTGGTCGAAGCAGACGTTGTCGAAGATGAAAAATTCCGGTTCGAGACCAAATCGGGATTCATCGGCAATTCCGGTTGATTTCATGTAGGCGTCTGCTTTCCGGGCAACATTGCGCGGATCTTTGGCATAATCAACACGAGTAATGGGGTCCTGAATATTGCAGGTTAAGCACAATGTGTTGACTTGAAGCGGGTCAATAAATGCTGTTTCCGGCTGCGGTACAACCAGCATGTCGCTTTCGTTGATCGCCTGCCAGCCGTACATGGAAGAAGCGTCGAAACTGAAACCTTCTTCAAATGCTTTCTCTGTAAGGACTTCCGTCGGAATTGTGAAATGTTTCAACGTGCCGGGAAAATCCATAAAACGTAAATCGATCGCTTTGATTTCACGCTCTCTACAGAGAGCCAAGACTTCTCGTGGGGTCATAATGGGGGGCCTGTTTTCTCGATCAACAGCAAAGGGACTCGTTCTGTTTTGCTTCAGGTTGTTTGATGTCACTGTCGCACAACCTGGTCTGCTACCAGCAAACATTATACCAACATTGGACAATGCTTACATATTCAGCACTGTAATTCCTGGAAGGCTTTTCTCGAATAGTCGATTAAAATGTTCGCGAGAAAAAAGAGAGATTCCCGGAATAAGACACGTCTGTTAGGATTGACAGTTTTTCGAGAACATGAACTGTATGACTGGATTATCCTGTTTCAATGCCCCGATTTGTCATTCTAGAGCACGATTTCCCCTTCCTGCATTGGGATTTCATGTTGGAAGTTGGAGAAAGTTTGCGAACCTGGCGTTTGCTCCAGCAGCCCTCACCCGGCAGTAGCGGAAGAGCGGGGCAGGCTCGCTCGGATGCCGAGTTGCTTCCTGATCACCGGATCGAATACCTCGATTATGAAGGGGAAGTAAGCCGAAATCGTGGGACTGTTTCGCGGTGGGATGCTGGCATGTATCTGCTGTTGACACAAACGGAAAATTTGTGGGAGCTGCGTCTGGAAGGCCAGCGGTTGCGCGGTTTTGTTTCTCTCGTCCCCAAGGGTGACAACTGGGAATTTCTGATGCTCTGCGATGAACTGGAAGGCTCGTAATCGTTGTGGTTTCCGACGCTGGTGCACTGTTCCTTTTTTGAAAAGTTGAAAAATGGATCCGGCAGAATATAAAAAATACGTATGCGAACATGCGGTTTGGTTTCGTGGTCATCATCTGGAGAAATGGGAAACCATTGCTCAGGCAGAGCGGCGATTGGGCGTCGTCTTTCCTGAAAGCATGAAGTGGTTACTGATGAGATACGGCTATTGGCGGGCGACGGGAGTGGCAGGGCTTCCCTATGTTGTGGGAGCGACTCTGGCCAATCGTCACCATTTCCCCAAAAACTGGATCGTGTTGGGACAGCCAGATTCCCATTATGACGAAACATCCAGAAAGATTGCAGCCAATGAACCGGGAGCGCGAAACAGGCCCCGTTTGCGAACGGAAACGGTCATTCTGGTCCTCTCCAACGAGTGTCGGTGGGATGGAAAGGCTGTCTTTCATTGCGATTGTTATGGCGAAATTATCAATCGCTATCCGGGTTTCACGGAATATACAATCGCCAGGCAACGACATCTTGCAACAACTGCTGCAGGAGAATATCACCACTGTTTGCCCAGTTTTCGTGTCCCACGCGGAGAGCCACTTCTTGGGAGCGACAATTTTTTCAATTCGGAAGAATTTCAGCAACGACTACTGGAAACGGTCGTTTATCAGAATGTTCAGGCTGGTGCACCGGGAAAGCTGGAAGATACATCGAAAGATGCCGAATGGAGGGGAAGAGATTCCCGTTCCGAGATGAAAAAAACATCGACAGCAACATTTGCCGAACATGTCGCAGCCATCATTGAGGATCGGCGAAGCTATTTGTCGCAGCACAAAGAATTGATTCCGAGAGCCTTTTTGAGCACCGGTTCTTCACCCCGGCAGAGTATCCACATCGAGTCGCCTCAATTTGAAGGGCACCTTTTTATTGCGGAAGTGAGGGACGAACTTTCCCGCTCCCGGGAGGTCGGCTTGCAAAACGGAGATTATTTTTTATTCTCCGAGTTGGATTTTCTGGGAATTGCCCGGGAGCAAATTGTTTCGTTGATTCGGGAAGTCGGGGTACAGGATGAACGGGATTGGCTCGTTTGTTGGGTTCCGGATTCGCAATTAACAGAAACGATTGCCCAATTGAGAGCGTGTTCCTGTTTTTCCAACGGTCGTTTTGTTCCCGCGACCGAAGCACAGAATATCGTTTCACGGTTATCACGTGTTGCGTGAAACTTTCGTGGAACTTTTTGAAACGGGTACGATTGGATCTCGTAGCCTTTTCGGTCTCTAGTTGTTTCTGTTTGTTTCTGGTTGTCTGGTATTCCCGAGGGCTGTTGGTATTCTGTGGTACTGTAAGGACTGGTTATCGAGTTGGGCCGATGTTCGCTCAAGTCTCCTTTATCTTCTATCTTCGATAAGCAAGGTCGTGATTTCCAGGTCGGAGCATTGATGGAACGATTGATAATTACCATTGATGGCCCCGCCGGAACCGGGAAAAGTACGGCGGCAAGGGAATTGGCTTCACGCCTCGGTCTTCCATTTCTCGATACCGGCGCAATGTACCGGGCGGTAGCCTGGCGATGTCTGAAAAATGGAATCTCTTTCGATGATGAATCACAAATTGTGAAACAGGCCCGGCAGATCAGGTTCGAGTTCTCGAAGAACCGCCTTCTGATCGACGGTAATGATCCCGGGGACGAGTTGCGCAGCGATGAAATCAGTCGAGCGGCTTCGGTCGTTGCGACATTTCCGGCCGTTCGAGAGGTTCTTGTTGAGCAGCAGAGAAAATTGGCGGGTGAATACTCGCTTGTTTCAGAAGGACGGGATCAGGGCACTGTGGTTTTCCCGCAGGCCAACTGCAAATTTTTCCTGACAGCATCCCCCGATGTTCGTGCGGAAAGACGCTGGAATGATCTGCGGGCAGGCAATCCGGCGATCAGCAAGGAAATGATACTCAGGGAAATAGAACAGCGCGATGAACGCGACCGGAACCGCAAGGCGGCTCCTCTCAAGCCAGCCGAGGACGCGATAATTATCGATAATTCAAACAAGACCCGGGAGGAGGTGGTTAGCCTGATGGTGGAGAACGTCCGTAAGACGATGCAACTGCCAGGCTGACGATTTGACAAAAGTCGAAAAGAAAGCGGCCCGTCCCAAACAGGGAGCAGGCCGACCGATCAAAACATCTCCAACAGCATATTTACTCGCAGATCGGGTGAAGCATGCTTCAATTCGATTGGTTCACGCTGTTGTGCAGGCCCTATTGACCTGTTTCGACCAGTTCCTTTTTCTTCTGAGGAGCAAGGGGATTTTTGCTGTATCCACCGGCGTAACCTCCTTTGTAGAGGTATTCACCAGATTGATCCCGCAAACCGTTGGCGATGGTGCCCAGCAGATCGACCTCGTGGGCTTCAAACTGTTCCAGTGCCCGTTTGATAGAGGGTCTGCGGTTTTTGTGCATCCTGACCACCAGCATGACCGCATCGACGGATTGTGCGAGAATGAATGGATCGGAAACAGCCAGAACCGGAGGGGTGTCGATTAACACGAAGTCGTATTCCCGGGCGGCTTCTCCAAGCAGGTAGTGAAGTTTCGCCGAAGAAAGCAGCTCGGCCGGTTTCGAGGGGATGCTCCCTGCTGTCAGGATGGAAAGATTCTCGATGTCCGTCTTTTGCAAGGCGTCGTTCATCTCGACTTCCCCATTGAGTGTTTCACTCAGGCCGACATCTTCCCTCAAGCCGAACAGGCGATGAATCATCGGACGTCGCAAATCGGCATCGATAAGCAGAACTTTCTTTCCAGCCTGTGCGATGGAAATGGCCAGGTTGGCGATACAGGTGGTTTTCCCGTCTCCCGGTTCTGCGCTGGTGAATTGTACAATTCGCGCGTTCGCATCACCGGTTCGAACGAAGAAGGTTGATCGCACGGATCGGCACGCTTCAGCTTCGGGCGAAGCGGGATCGTGGTAGTAGTACAACATCGGCGATAACCCGGTTTGTCGAGCCGCTTCAAGGTTCTTCGAGGGATTGGCAATAGCAGGTAGCGTCCCCAGAATCGGAGTCGTGGTGATGTTTTGCAGGTCATCCAATGATCTGATTGAGGTGTCCCTGATTTCTCGCAGGAAGAGCAGGCCATAAGCTGAGGCCAATACAAAGGCAATACATCCCCCCAGAATTTTGATGATCCGCTTGAGATCGTTTTCTGCACGGGCAGGTGAAATCTGCTGGAGCATATACCCCTTGTCGCGTACCAGAGTCAGTTCTTCAATACGTTTGACGACGATATCGTGAATGGATTTGATTCGCTTCAGTTCATCGCTGAGGATCTGGTCTTTGGCCTCATATCGTGAAAACTCTTTCGCTTTTTCTGCAGATTCCCGGTACAGCTTTTCCAGTTCTTCGATTCTGTTGTTGAGTACCTGTTCCTGTTGCTTCATCGCGATCAGATAGGTTTGAACCGGGTCTTCAACGGCAGATTGGGTTTTCCCGTCTTTCGTGATATTTTCTGTGGGCAGATCGATTCCCTGTTGATGGTAGTAGGCGACAACACGCCTCATTCGTTCACGAACATTGAGAACTTTCGGATGTTGGACATCGAATCGTTCGAGTAATTGCTGTTCTTCCAGAATCAGGGGAAGCAATTGGGAATCGAGCTGCTGTTTTTGGGTATCTCCGGTAACGACGGTTTGTGTGTTTGACTGTTGATCTTTCTGAAGGAAAGTTTTCACCAACAGCAGGAGGGCTTCGCGGGATTCCCCCCGTTTGATTGCATTGCTGAGAGTGGAAACACGGGAAGCGACTTCCTGCCGCAACAGTTCCACTTTGACTCGCTCGGAAGCAATCGCCTGGACGCGTTGCTGGTGAATGTTCATTACATCGTTCGGGCCGGCTGCTGCTCCCGGAGGTGCTTTCCAGATCAGCGGAGCGTTTTCGCGAAACTTCTGATACTCGGCTACTTTTTCCTGCAGACGGGGTTTGAGTTCTTCGTTGATCTGTCTGAGAAGTCGTGACAGCTCGTTGTAGCTGTCTTTCGCGTCCTCTTTCAGGAATTCATCGTATGCCTTGATAACAGCGGTCAGGATGATCTGAGCGTCTTCCTTGTTTTTCGAGGTGTATTGCAAATCGAGAATATTCAACTGATGATGATCTTCTCCGGCCGTTCGGGTGATTTTCAGTCCTTCAATGATGTCCTGTCCCGGGTCATCGCTTCCTTTCAGGCTGGGGAGTTCATCCAGTTTGGAATCACGGATTGCCCGCTCGACTACTTTGGGGCTGTGGATAATTTCGATGTGCGCACTTCGTTCGCCGACAACGATCTGTTTCCCATCGGTTTGAATTGGCATCGGGTTTTTCAGCTTGACAAGGATTTTGGAGTCAGCGACGTACTTGGGGCCGAGCAGTTTATAAACGCCTACCCCCAAGACCAATCCCAGAAAACCGGCCAACATCAGCAGGTAAATGTTTTTCAACGCCAGTTGAACCAGATCAACAGTCGGCTCAGATGAGTTCAAAAGCGGATTACCCGCAGGCGATTCCAGGTTGTTCGATTTTTTGATTGGAAAATTCACGGTATGGTTCTCGTCAAACAATTGAAGGAATTCGATTTATTCTTGTTTTCTCGGACAGTTGGTACTGTTGATAAACAGTTCCTGTTCACTATTTCTTTCATCCACAATAATTGGCAGAAAGAGAACTGGCATAAGCCTCGACAGTTGATCGCAGGCCTTCAGAAAAGTCGATGGTTGGTTCATAACCAAGATCCCGCTTTGTCGCCGTGATATCGGCCCAGGAATGCAGAACGTCTCCGGCGCGGGGCGGTGCAATTTCCGGATCGTAGGGCTTCCCCAGGATTTCGCAAATCTGTTTCAGCATCTCTGCAACGCTGACACGTTGGCCCGTTGCTACATTATAGACATTTCCCGCTGCAAGAGGAGATTCGGCGGCCAATAAGTTCGCCTGAACAACGTTACCGACGTACACAAAATCCCGCGACTGTTCGCCATCGCCGAAGAATACAGGACGTCTCCCTTCCAACAGGGCGGTGACAAAAATGGGGATGACGGCTGAGTAGGGACTCTTCGGATCCTGTCTCGGGCCGAACACGTTGAAGTAACGCAGGCGAACCGTTTCCAGATCGTAACAATGTGAAAAGGATTCGCAGTATAATTCCCCGGCCAACTTGGCAGCCGCGTAGGGAGAGAGGGTCTGCGGGAGATGGTTTTCCAGTTTGGGCATCTCCGGACGATCGCCATAAGCACTGCTTGAAGCCGCATAGACAACGCGTCGGACACCTGCTTGACGGGCGGCATCCAGAACATTCAGCGTTCCGGTTGCACAGACATCATGAACTTCCGCCGGTTTTTCGATACTCAAGGGAACCGAAGCCAATGCAGCCTGATGAAAAACAACTTCCGTCCCCGCCACAGCCCGGGCGACCGCCTCAGGATCCCGTACATCGCCGTGCACGAACTCGAACTTACCGGCAAGATGAGAAAGATTCTCCTGATGTCCGGTCGAAAGGTTATCCAACACACGCACTTGTTCGCCGTTTTCGACCAACTGGGTGACAATGTGTGAACCGATGAAACCAGCCCCCCCTGTAATCAGAAATTTTGCCATCGAACTCTTTTCTCCGTTTGTGACTGTTTTTCTGCACCTGTTTGAACTGCGAACTTCAGACAATCCGAGATGAAAAGGACTGATTCCGCATCAATCCGTCAGGAAACCGGGGAGTCTGTATTCCAATCTAGCTTCAGAAACAGAGAGATGCGGGAAGAATGTTTCGGTGAAAGAAGAGAATAATCAACAATTAGGCAGCTCACCCGTTTTCGGATCTCAACCAATCGGGATAACAGCCATAACTGATAAAATCGATCCGGTCGTTCAGGCTAAGAAAAGCACCTCCCGAAATCAAAGAGTTTTTCTTCAACTGCAAGTTTGATAACATGACGGCGCGCTTCGTGCGACTCGTTTTATCGAGCTGTTTTTCTATCGAGCTGTGTAAACTGGACGTTCCGAAATCCGACAGAAACAGAATGGGCTTTATGATTCGTCAAAAATTTCCTGAACTACTGGACAGGCAAGCGATTCGGGAACGTCAATGGAGGCTCCTGAAACGACTGTTAAGCGAAATTGAGGGGAAAAACCGTTTTTGGACAAAACGGTTCCAGCAGCAGAATCTTTCGGTTGATCGAATTTCAACCTGGGAAGATTTCCGCCAGATCGAACCTGTTACCAAGCAGGAATTGGTTGCCGACCAAAATGAACATCCACCCTACGGGACAAATTTAACCTACCCCCTCATCCACTATTCCCGTCTCCATCAAACATCGGGGACAACGGGTCGCCCGATGCGTTGGCTCGATACACCAGCCAGTTGGAGATGGTTCAAAAGGTGCTGGGCACAAATTTTTCGCATTGTCGGTCTGACCAGACAGGATCGCTTCTGTTTCCCTTTTTCGTTTGGGCCATTCATTGGGTTCTGGGCGGGGTTTGAAGGAGCTTTACAGTTCGACAATCTCTGTATTGCCGCAGGGGGCATGAGCAGTGAAGTTCGCTTACAGGTGATTTTGGAACATCAGGTCACGTTCATTTGCTGTACCCCCACTTACGCGCTTCGACTGGCGGAAGTCGCCCAACGGGAAGGGATTGATCTGGTCAATTCGTCTGTTCGGGCCATTCTTGTTGCTGGTGAACCGGGAGGTAGTATCCCCTCGATTCGTGAACGGATTGAAACGGCCTGGGGGGCGAGAGTTTTCGATCACTGGGGAATGACCGATATCGGTTCCCTGGGAATCGAATCGATTGAAGATCCTGCCAGCCTGTTGGTTCTGGAAACCGAATGTATCGCGGAAATTGTCGATCCAGAAACATTCAAGCCGGTCGATCCAGGTGAACAGGGGGAGTTGGTGATTACGAATCTTGGACGGCACGGGATGCCGGTGATCCGTTTTCGCACCGGGGATATTGTTCGGGCTGCCACATCACCAAATAAATGTGGTCGCCAATTGCTCCGTCTGGATGGGGGAATTCTGGGACGGGCCGATGACATGTTTACGATTCGCGGCAACAATGTTTTTCCTTCCAGTGTCGAAGCCGTGTTGCGTGAATTTACGG
>JALTOP010000004.1 GCA_027000105.1 Planctomycetaceae bacterium
CAACGGCCAAAAAAGGGCCTGTAGTCGCAGTTGATGCCAACGCAAAGGGGAATATCACCCATTCCCCCAAATATGAACTTTGGCGCGTTCCGAAAACAACTGATGTCCCTTCCCCGCTGGTCGTGGACGGTTTAGCTTACATTTGCAGGCAGGATGGCAATGTTTTCTGTCTTGAGGCCCGTTCCGGGAAAGAAGTCTACCCGCTGCAACGGACGCACCGTATGCGACACCGCGCTTCCCCTGTTTATGTGGATGGTCACATCTACCTGACCGCTCGCGATGGTCGTATTACCGTCTTCAAGGCGGGAAGAAAATTCGAAATTGTGGCTGAAAACGATTTGGGAGAAGATATGTCCTCTTCACCTGTCGTTTCTGATGGGGTGATGTACCTCAGAACATTCGATAACCTTTGGGCGATCAAGGCCAACAGATAAGTTAAGTTCGGAAAGCTGGATTAAAAAAGAGTCGGAAATTGACGTAACTCGTTTGACGTCACCCCGGTTTGTCGCTAACCTGTCCGCTTCCGACCTTTCGGAATGTATTGACAGTGGGTTTCTGTACGGTTTAATCTGATCTGTTTCAGGGAACGAAACGTCCAGAATAATCGATAACATTAAGATACGAAAGAGGTTAGGTCTGCAACTATGCCGACAATCAATCAACTCGTTCGCAAGCCGCGTAAGAAGAAGTCAGCCAAGAGCAACACGCCACTTTTGGAGGGTTGCCCACAGAAGCGTGGTGTCTGCCTGCAAGTGAAGACAATGACGCCGAAGAAACCGAACTCCGCATTGCGTAAGGTTGCGCGTGTTCGTCTCTCCAACGGGAAGGAAGTAACGGCCTACATTCCCGGCGAAGGGCACAATTTGCAGGAGCACTCGATTGTGCTTGTGCGTGGTGGGCGGGTTCGCGACCTGCCTGGTGTGCGATACAAGGTCATCCGAGGTGTTCACGATACCCTTGGCGTGAGCGATCGTAAGCAGGCACGTAGCCGATATGGCGCCAAACGTCCTAAATAGTTTCGGTTACCGTATTATTTCCTCAATCCTATTTTTGTTGATACAGTAATAAAATAACATGGCTAAACGATTTACTGCGAGTGCTTCGCAACTCAAACCAGATCCCCGTTACGATTCGATTCTGGCGTCAAAATTTGTCAACTGTTTGATGCTGGATGGGAAAAAAAGCATCGCTCAGCGGGTCTTTTATGATGCTCTTGATATTATCAAACAACGGGTTCCGGAAGAATCGGAAATCGAGGTTTTCGAACGGGCGATTGAAAACTGCAAACCATATATCGAAGTGAAATCGAAGCGCGTCGGCGGGGCGACCTATCAGGTTCCAACTCCCGTCAAGCCGAAGCGTCAACAGACCTTGGCGATCCGCTGGGTCTTGGCAGCGGTACGCGGAAGAAAGGGCCGACCGATCGCACAGAGTTTGGCGGAGGAACTCCTTGCCGCTTCCAGGAAAGAGGGCACCGCGATGACAACCCGTGAGAACGTTCATCGCATGGCAGAGGCGAATAAAGCTTTCGCTCATTTTGCCTGGTAATGCTTACCAGTTAAAAAGTTGGATTCTTCAAGACGCCCGTTCATTTGACCGGGCGTCTTTTTTCTTGCCAGGCATGTTTTGTTAGTAGGAGGTGGAAGTCCTCTGGGGCCGTGATAAGCGGAACCGGAACGGCGGTGTTCGAGGGGCAGCATCCACTCACGGCAATCGATCAACCACCAGCCTTGGCGCACAGTATACGTTCACGCTACACAATCAAAGGAAACCGCCGGATACGATGAGTACGTCCGGTACTACGGGAGGACGGGTAGAGCGATCTACCCTCCTGTCCGATTGCAAGTTCGGACTGTTTGAACCGATGTTCTTTTCTGACTGGCTTCAAAATAGCTCTTTTGATGTGTACATTGTCAGCAGACAGGAGTATTCGTTTGCAACAGAAATGAGTGTAACAGAGCAACAAAGGAAACCTGGAGATGTTGAAGCATCAATTGATTCACCCGGAAATCAATGCCATTATCGGTCGGGCAGGGCACCACAGTCAAATTCTGATTGCGGATGGCAACTATCCTGCTTCATCTACTTTAGGCCCCAACGCGGAATTGGTTTCTTTGAACCTTGCTCCCGGGTTGGTCACCGTTGCGCAGGTACTGCAGACATTGCTGACTGCAATTCCGATCGATTTCATTAACACGATGGGCATTCCGGATGACGATCCCTATGCTGGCCAGGGAGATCCTCCTGTCTGGGATGAGTACCGACGGATTCTTGAGCAGGCGGGTTCCCCGGTCAAACTGGAACCGATTCAGAAGTGGGACTTCTATGAAGCGGTCTCTTCAAGGAATCTGGTTCTGACGATTCAGACAGGCGACCAGGCACTGTGGGCCAATTTGCTGCTTTCAATTGGTGTACGCCAACCTGGCGAATGAGAAATATACCATGATGGATGAACTAGATCCGGATCGTATTGCTTTGGGGATCAAACAGCCTTGGGTGGAATTGATTCTGCAAGGGATAAAAACGCTGGAAATCCGATCGCAGCCCACCACTATTTGCGACAGAATTTATCTGTACGCATCGAAAAAAATTGCCAGGGAAGATTTTGCACGACAGGCCATCGAAAACTACCAGTTGAATATTGAGACCTTGCCAACCGGCTTTCTGGTCGGTTCAGTTGATGTTGTCGGTTGTCGTCGGGCCAACGAACGGGATGAGCAGGCCTCTTGCGTTCCCGGCCAGAAGCTTGTCGATTGTTATGCCTGGGAACTGAGTAATCCACTCCGGTTTTCAAAGCCGCTTCCTGTGCGGTTTCTTCCCTACGGTGTCTGGTTTTACCCCTACAAGCGTCGTAAGAAAAAGCCCCGCTGATTGTCTATTTGCTCCAGACGGGAGGGCTGTAGACCGAATTTTTTGCAGGTGTTACTTTCTGCTTCTTCTGTTTTCCTGATGCAAGTTGCAACTTCCCCGCTGGTTCCAGACTGCTGGCAGGGGAAGAAAAAGCGACCTGTTGCGGAATGGATTGTGATCGACCGTGAGGACGAACTTTCACTCCTGAAGTAACTTCTTTGCGGACAGAACCATTCTGATAGGGGCCCATTCCGAGGACAAACCAGTTGTTATCATCCGATTCGGCCAGGGAGACGCCCCCGTTTCCGAGAACGGTTTTCGTTTTTGGGTCGTAGGCAACCAGGCCGATTTTCGCAACGGCCTGTTGATTTTTCCGCTCAATCAACCGAACTTCGGGGAGTGTCAACATGCCGGGCAGAACGATTTCGGGCAATCCCAGATAGGCATCTGCGACATTGGTTCCGATCGCACCTGCACGCGGTTCGACCACAATATCTGCTTCTTCCGCTTTACCAGCCAGCCTGGCTCCACTTCGAAGTAGACGATGTCGGATGGAAGAAACCAGATATTTCTTGTCGACACATTCCAGATAACTCTCATCCAGAAATACCGTTTTCCCTGCAAAGGGGTGAAAATCGACTTTATCCAATGATTGGTCGATGGCATTGGAAATCAATAATTGTTCGACCGATGTCCGGGCAGTGTTGGAAGTTGAGGTCGAAGCGCAGCCGGTGATCAAAAGCAGAGCCGTCATACAAATGCAGAAACGAGACATGAAAACAGAGTCTTTCAAATGGCCCGACAAAGAAAGATGGAGAAAATTACCCTTTTGGGGCAGAGAAGTGACAGGTGTAATCTATTTTCTCCGTAACGTCAAAAACTGTTGGACGAATTGACAGAGTGTGTAAATAGTTCAAAATGCAGGTGCTGGAATCGGCCTGGCTCAGGTAAGCAGGGCTGTTATGGATTCCCCGGCGGCTGTCCTGTTCACTCCAGTTTTCCCACGGGATGGAAGAAGGTACTTCGATGAGTCCAACACCGGTTTGCTATGAAATTTCTCCTCAGCCCAACCATGAGGTTTCTTTTCAGGTTCAGGGGGTTGAAAAGCTTCGCTGGCATTTCGGGAAGCAGTATCCCCGGCCATTTTTCTATCCACTCTGTGGTCCCTCGAATGTTCCGTTAACGCGGATCGGTCATCCCGGTGTGGGGAACCATGATCATCATCGGTCGGTCTGGTTTGCCCATCATAAGGTACTCGGGATCGATTTCTGGTCAGACAACACCCCGGCAGTGATCAGACAGCGGGAATGGTTGCAGTACAAGGACGGCCCGGAAGAAGCGATCATGGGAGTACGCCTGGACTGGCTCGATGGGCATGATCCGGCTCCATTATTGACGCAGGATCTGATCGCCGGTTTTCGTTTGCACTCCGATTCCGGAACCCTGCTCGAGTTGCAATCAACATTCAAGCCGCGATCTGAGGATCTGGAACTCGGAAAAACAAACTTCGGGTTTCTTGCTGTGCGTGTTGCCAAAACGATTTCCAGCTTCTTCGGAAACGGCATTATTCAAAATGATCAAGGGATTCAGGGAGAGAAAAATCTGTTCGGGAAATCTTCCGCCTGGATCGATTACAGTGGCCCGATCGCGGTGGGAACGGGCAGTCAGCGGCATTTTGTTACTGAAGGGATTACCTATTACGATCACCCGGAGAACATCAACTATCCCTCCCGTTGGCATGTCCGAAAAGATGGTTGGATGGGCGCTTCGGTCTGTCGGGATTCTCCCGTTTTACTCACCAAGAAGAATCCACTCACATTACGTTACCTGTTACACGCCCATCCAGGACCAGCTGATCTGGCGAAACAGAAAGAGCTGAGTAAAATGTTTGCCGATTCAGCCAAATACCTTCTCAAAAAGGCAACCAGCGGACATGCACAGTGGAACATAGAACGGGCGTGAAACTGAATTCTGCTTCATGAGCAGGCCGGCGTCAACCTGCTTGAATGGGGCACCTCGCCGGTCATGCGACATCGGGCCGCGTCTTTTGAAAGTACTGTTCCCGAAATCAGGTGACGAAAGGGGTTACCCGTCAAATTCATCGGGCATTCTTCCGATATCGACAATGCTACAAGCCAGGATCGGTTTGATTCCCATTTCGTTGGCGGCATCGAAGAGTTCCTGATTTTCACTTCCCGGATTAAACCAAACCTCATCCGCATTCGCAGCCGCAATTTCTGGAAGCAGTTTGATACCGATTTGTGGTGGGAGATAGACGCTGATTCGATTTAACTTTTTCACGGGAAGATCGGCCAGAGATCGGTAACAGGGGAGCCCTTCGATCGTTTCTTCTTTTGGGTTGACGGGAAAAACTTCATACCCCTGTGCCAGATGTGCCCGAACCGATTTGTTTCCATATTTTTTTCGGTCGTTGCTTGCCTCCAGGATGGCTACAGTCGGCTTTGTTTCTGAGGTTGGCTTTGTGTCCATGATGGTGTCCTCGATTTACGGTAAAATTCAGGTTATGAGAAAATTCAGCTCCATTTTCTTTTCGATTCGCATTTGACAGGACGATCATCAGGTCGTGTCATCTTGGTATTTCAGAGAGGTACGATCATTCATGGTGATACATGGATTGAAAAGGATTAGAGATTGAGTTGGATTAAACATTGGTTTGTGTTCTGTGATGCAGAATCTCCGGATCGACAATTCTGCCGGTGGTCAGTGCATAAAAAAGAGTGACAACCGAAAACGCGACAGCCGTTGTGGCGAACATGGCTGCAAATCCGACATGGTCGATAATGCCTCCCAGAAGTGGTGCGGAGAGCAGTCCTCCCAAATCCAGAAAACAGAGCAACAGGGTTGTCCCAGTCCCACGAAATTGGGGAGGAAATGTTTCGGTTCCCAATGAAACAACACAGGGGAAAAGCAGCGCATGGGCGAACCCACTGCACATTGCCGGCAGGATGAAGTGCCATTCGTGTGAAACGAAACAGAGTCCGAAATGACCGATAATGTGTCCGAGCATCCCGACGACAATCATGCGATGCCGCCCGTATATTTTACTGGTGTGACGCGTCATCACCCGAATAAAAAAAGCGGTTATCGCATAAGCCGTAAAATAGGTGCCGACGCCACGTAAGTGCATCGATGTTGCATAGCGTGTCAGGAAAACGGTGGTGCTGGTGAACCCCATGCCCATCATCATGGCAACGATGATCACTTTCCCGGGCCAATATTTGAAAAGGAGCGGAAAAGCGGAAGGAGTTTCATGGCGGGCAATATGGGTATCGTTACGTGTTATCCAGAAAACAATCAGCAGGTAGATAAAAGCGAACAGGGCGGCAACGCCAAAAAGAATCCAGTAACGGGACATCGAGTCACTCGTGTTCGCCAGAATCAGATCCCCCAGTTGGGAACCGACAATCATTCCCAGAAAACCGCTCGAACCGAGTGAGCCAATGACTTCGGTGCGCCGGTGCGCAGGAACCTGATTCTGAATATGAGTGATCGAGCAGGCGAACATGCCCCCAATACCGAAAACAAAAAGTGCACGTCCCAGATACATTGATAATCCCAGCGAAGGAATCAAAACCATCATCAGAATTCCAACGATCATGATGACCGAGGTGATTAACCAGAGCGGACGCACACCAAACCGGTCCATCCATTGCCCGAGGAACAGGCGACCAATTAGTGCACTGATCGAACCGACAGAAACGATCGTTCCTGCGATCTGCTGGGTACCGCCGAGAAGGTTGATCAATTCTGCGAAGCGAAATGTCAACGCATTGGCGGAAACCAATAACAGGTTGGCCAGATAAGCCCACCAGAAAATCTGGTTATAAATGCTCGGCTCCTGCTCGTTTCTGTTCGAGTTGTCAGTTGTGGTTACTGCAGCACAGAGCGAAGGTTGGGGCACGCTGATACAGGCTTCTTCTGGGGAGGCTTCCTTTTCGGGACAGGCAGAGTCTTCTGGCGAGGATACCTGCAGAGATGGCGGTGAAGGTGTTTTTTCCTGACAAGACATAATACGATCCGGGAGTGATATATTTTCCTGTATGTTCAGTTGTTCGTTTTTTCAACACGCTTTCCCAAGACGGTTTGTCCGTTTGGAATGCAGGATAAAATCGGTCTTCAACGACTCGGGGTTTCATGCAAACCAGGCACATAAAACCCGGAAGCACGGCAGGGCAGATATTGCGATAACACCGTTATCGTGACGTCATCACGCTATAGATGCAATCGCGGAGGGAACAAATCAACAAGGTCACATATTAACCGCCATAGGCACCATATCTTTTCAGCCCCCGTTTCATGGCGAAACGGTTTGTGACCAGTAGCCCCAGAACCCATGCAAGCTGGACACCAAGTTCCCACCAAAGGTTCTCATCGGGAATCTTGCCAAGATAGATGGCCACCGGAAAGTAGGCTAAATACTTGAACGGGAGATAATGTACCCAACTTGTAATCCAATTGGGGAGCCAGTCGAGTGGAATCATATGCCCAGAGAGGAAATAGTTGAACATCATATAAATGAAAAGTAGTGAACTAACCTCTAAAAACCAGAATCCGATCAATCCGATAAGCGATTCAAGCAAAAATCCGATCAGGAACCCGAAAACAAGTGAAACCAGAAACGCCAGCCAGATTTCAGCTCGCGGTGCTTCCGGGAAAAAGTTCCTGCAAAGGTAGAAAACGAGCGAAAAAGGCAGGATTGCGGTCAGGTAATACACAATTTTATGAGCCACACGCTTCCAAAAAAGGTAGCCAATCATATCCAGCGGTTGGGTGACGTATTTGTTGATACTGCCATCACGAATCTCAGTCGCAATACCGCTGGCGAGTCCCGGCATGCTCGAAAATGCTCGGGCAATCATCACCAGCAGGTAGTAGGCAACCATATCTCGATAGGAATATCCGTTAAGCCCCGAAATTTCACGATCGGTTCCGACTGCATAAACCTGATGCCAGAGAAAGACCTGGGTAATGATTGGCAGAAAACGGATAAAAGTCGCAAAGAAAAAATCTCCCCGATAGACCAGCCGCTCCGCCAGGCTTGTCTTGAAGATGACCCAACCTGTGTACAGGGAACTGCAGATCGAGGCCCACACCGCCAGGAAATAGTTCTCGCTCTGCTCGGGTTCGAGTTGTCCTCCTGTTATCGCCTGCACCAGGAGATACTCCTTCTCTTCCAACTTTTGTCATTCTGACCATTA
Source organism: Planctomycetaceae bacterium (assembly GCA_027000105.1). Lineage (GTDB taxonomy): Bacteria > Planctomycetota > Planctomycetia > Planctomycetales > Planctomycetaceae > Rubinisphaera. Next base: position 8,070 of record JALTOP010000004.1, read on the forward strand.
TCAATCCGCAAAAGCGTTAGTCTAGAAGATTTCAGTTTTATTACCAGTTCGCCATCTCTGAGCAACAAATTCTTCCAACGGAAAGAATGCGCCGAATGAACTGGCCGGTCTTCAAAAGTAACACTGCCTCTCTGTGGAAGCGATTATTGTCACCATTGTTGCTGTAAAATGACAGATGAGCTAATCTGACGGGTGGTGGCTCTGGTTATCGGTGACGACTCATCTTTTTAACAGACGTCTGTTTCATGTCCACGTTTCATCCGGTTGTCAATGAGTGGTTTTCATCGCGGTTCGAATCACCTTCGCAGCCGCAGGTGCAGGGATGGCCGGCGATTGTGGCGGGAAAGCACGCGTTGATCGCTGCCCCGACCGGTTCCGGAAAAACGCTGACTGCATTTCTGGCCATTATCGATCGACTGTTTCGACGAGCTATCACCGGGGATTTGGCAGACGAATTGCATTGCCTGTATGTTTCGCCACTTCGAGCGCTTTCGAATGATATGCACAAGAACCTGTCGGAACCGT
>JALTOP010000005.1 GCA_027000105.1 Planctomycetaceae bacterium
ATAGAACTGCCGAACCATGTTGACTTTACTCTGCATGGAGCGGATTGCCTTCTCGTCCCAATGTGACACTGTTCCAACGGGATGAACAAAGTTGATATAGTTCCGCGGAACGATTCCCCTTTCGATGCGCGTTAATTCATCTTCGGGAGAAATGGGAGTAATGACATCCCAAGGCCCAAGAAAACGGGAGAGGGAAATCTCGATACTCGTCCCGGCTGTCTTCCTGGTTTTGATGAAGATGAACTGATATTCGTGACTGATTAACACGCGATTCTCCCTGTCTGCACGATTTTCCCGGAAATTGGCAAGCGGATCGGAAGGATAGCCCGTTTCACGAAATCTTCCAATAGGGATTTCCGGAAGTACGCACATCACGAACATCTGCCGGCAATTCAATCTTTGCCAACCGGTGAATCAACCGGGCGAGGTTTTTCGAGACTCCACGAAACCAACGGGTCAGGAAAAAGGGTTCCCGTCGGTCTCCCTGTTTTCAAGCTGCTCCAGAAAATTTTCGGGCGGCACATTGAGATCGGGAAAATCCTTTTCGAGTTTCTGCTTGAACTTGCGATCGCCTCGTGAGTAGATCGTTGCAGCGATCACCGTGCTGATCCCAATGAATATGGCGAAGAACAAGATGTAGGGCTCCAAACCTGTACTGCTCGGAATTGATGTCTTCACAACAGATGGCTGCAGGCGAGCCGCGAGGATGAGCGGCGCCTGATGCTGTCCTCCCTGCGAAGCATAGCTGTACAGTTTGAGGAAATATCCGGTCGCTTCAACATCGACAGCAACCTTTTCTCCCAATGGCAAACGGGGGTCGATCTGTGTGGTGACAATTCGGATGGGGTCACTGCCGGAATCCGGCGTCAGTACCCAGGCTTCATACGCCTCTTTCACGCCATACTTATTCTTCCCGACTTGCATTTTGGTAATTCGCCTGGCCGATCCTCTAATCGTAATCAGCTTTCCTCGATACAAATCGGGATTCCTGAGTAAATTGACGTAGAGAACGTCTGTTCGCGAATGCTTTTCCAGGAACCGATCATCCAGTCGGCTGACATGGGCGAGAACACGGTAATACGTGTCAGCTTCACTTACACGGAGCCCCATTGCCTGATCATCGATCACTTCAAGCCATTTTGAAGGCAGATCAGCAGTGGCCGGTGATAACGGCTCGCTGGCATTTTCTGCTTCCGATTCCCGCTTGCCAACTGTTTCGGTTTCTGAAACTTCCGAAACGGCTCTCTGAGTGAGATCACTGACGTCGATTGCCCCCACGTCGACAGGCCGGTTCTTTTTGGGTGAAGAAGAGGCTGTTCTGTCTTGAACAGGAGCATTTCGGACTGTTTCATTATCGGGGGGAACAAGCCAATACCACGATTCAGGCCGGGCAGCCCAGGCGACTCCCATAACGACCAGACAAAGCAAAGCGACCATTGCCAGTAATCGCCGCTGATCCTTGCGGTTCAAATACGGTGCCAACTTGGGATCATCACCAAAACGCATGAAATCAATCTGTCATTTCGCTGTAAACTGTAAAAAAAAAGAGAGTGGCCAACCGATTGTAAATCATTCCAGCTGTAATAGAAAACCCAAAACAGAAACCCGCTGCATTAGCAACATTAACAAAACATAGCAAATACTGAAAGAACCGCCAAAGTAAGCTGGCTGAGGATACCGTCCGAGACTTTCGTTTCACATTGTAACGAATAATCAAGTTCGATGAATTCTATCTGTTGGTTGAATAAATTGAGTAAATCCTGAATGAGTGGACGCCTCGCGAGTGCAAAGCTGGAATTGTCGATTTGTCTTGAGATCATCTCCCGGACATTCTCGATAGACAAACTGAGGGTATGGAACAGGGAATGTTCTACGGGTTCTGACAGGAACGGGAGATGGTTCCTGCGGCAAGTCATCTTGAATCAAATTGAAACAAAACAGCGAGGGATCGCAATCCACCCTGCACTTCTAACTTGGGCTTACCCCAACGACGGATGAGATTGCGTGAACGATTTATTCGAAGATTTTTATCGCCAGCACAGCCCCAAGCTGTTTCTGTTGCTGCTGTTGACGCTACCGGTATTGGCCTACGTCTCATCGACAATACCGACCAACAACGACATAGAGACGTGGTTGCCTACCGATTCTGTTTTGAAGACGGAATACGACCAGTTTCGTAAAGATTTCGGTAGCGAAGAGTGCATCCTGCTTGCCTTGAAAAACGGGGCCAATACCCCCTCCATGGTTGCCTCGCTGGCCAGGCGGATTGAAAGACATCCGGAATTCACCTGCACCTGGGATTCACAGAAGCTGTGTGAACTGATGACGAAACTTTACGTCAGTCGGGAAACAATAGCTGAGAGAATCCTGGGAAAGACCCATTCACTTGATGGCAAGCTGCACGCCATCCAGATCCATCTTTCTGATGCTGGTACTGCGAATCGTAATTCAGCCGTTCAAGCGATATACGATGAACTGGCGTACTGCCAAATCAAAAAGGACCAGTTCGTTCTGGCGGGCGGGCCTGTCGTTATTGCTGAACTGGATCGATTAGGTAACCAGAAAAGAAACCAGAAGTTTTTTTTCCTGACGCTGTTGATCGGCTTCGGCCTGCTTTTATTTCTCATTCGTGACTGGCGCACCAGCCTGGCAATGATGCTGCTTACCGTCTGGTCGATCCAGATGACAACTTCCTGTGTGAAGTGGTGTGGCGGCGAAATGAATTTCATACTGGGTGCCCTTCCCGTGATGGTGATGGTGTTTACCCTGGCAATTTCCATTCACTACCTGCACTATTACGAGACATCCCGCGGCAGTAGAACACCGATCGCGAACAGCTTTTTCACTGCGTTGAAACCGTGTCTCTTTGCAACGTGTACGACGACGATCGGCCTGGCTTCCCTATGCATCAGTGATATATTACCGGTACGCCAGTTTGGCTACGGTGCATCCATTGGGTGCATCGTTTCTTTATTCAGTGGTCTCCTGATTACACCTGCAATTGTCGTTCTGTGCCGGTTCACAGGATTTGCTGAAACGGCTTTTCTCCGTTTTCAGCACCAACTCTTTTCGCATGTCATCGATTATCGCAAATCGGCAACAGCAATTGCTCTAACACTGGTTGTTTTAACCGCTCTTGGCTTGCCACATCTGACCTCGCGATTGGAACCACTGGAATTTCTGCCTGATTCAAATAAGGTCATCACCGATCTGGACGAAATCCAGGATCACCTGACAACAATTGATTCGATTGAAATTGTTGTCGATTTCGAGGAGGAAGATGTCCCTTTTCTCGATCGAATTGAACAGGTACGGAAGATTGAGAAAATCGTTCAGGCCGATCCGCTTGTTCGGGACACGACCTCTGCTGCAAGCTTCTTTCCGGAAGCGGATCAGATGCCTGAAAGCCCACGGGAAATCGGCAGGATGCTGAGAACCGCCCGGGAAAAATCGAAAGATGGCGACTACGTAGCCTGGGGGCAACGCCTTTGGAGAATTTCAGCCCGTATCGAACCGGAAGCACGTCACGCACAAGGTGACCTGGTACAAAACCTTAAACAGAAACTGGCCGGGTACAACATTACCATTACCGGTCTGGCACCGTTGATCAATCAGGCCCAGCAACAAATCTTCAATGGCTTCTGGTCGAGTTTTGGGACCGCATTTTTGATCATTACAGTTGTGATGATTATTGCACTGCGTTCGATCCCAACAGGTCTGATCGCAATGATTCCAAACCTGACACCGCTGATGATCGTCTTCGGGGTTCTCGGATGGTGCAATATTCCACTGGATATCGGAATGATGATGACCGGCAGTATTGCGTTGGGAATTGCAGTCGATGGAACATTCCATTTTCTCGTCAAATACGAGCAGTATTACCAGAATTCCGGTGATACGGTTCGAGCTGCTGCAACAGCCCTGGAAAAAACAGGCCCCCCCATCGCAGAAGCGGCTATTATTGCCTCGGTCGGAATGCTGGCTCTCTGCTTCAGTGATTTCGGCCCGACAGCCCGCTTTGGTTTGTTGATGTCCGCATTGCTTGTAGCCGCCTTGATCGGAGACCTTGTCCTTCTGCCTTCATTGCTGGCACTTCGCCCTCAAAAAGGGACTCGATATGTCGATTCTGAAGAACATACAGAACCCGACCAACCTATAACGATCAAGTTACCTCACTACGCCCGTAGCAATCCAATGCCGATTTCAGACAAACGAGAAAAAATTGAATCAGCCTACAACTGACCGACAGAGACACGTTCCAATAGAACCCTTTTTACAAAAAGCGAATAAAAATTCTGGGAAATAACTCCCGGATAATTCTCTAAGTATCGAATAACCTTACACATAAAGATATCGACATACCCCTCCCCGTATAATGCGAAGCACGCTGTAGGAGCATACCGTGAATCACGCGAAGTTATTGGGCCCCGAAAAAACTGGATGGTTGGATAGAGTAAGCAAGGCAATCGAGCCGAACCCGGATTGATTTCGAAGTGATTTCCAAGGAAGTGCAGAAATGAATCACAATGAGCCATAAAAAATTGGGCCTCGAAAATATAGTCTAAAGCATTCAAATATACACCAGATCAGACAAGGAATTTACTGTTGGCTTATTGACTTTAGCGATTCAACCTGTCACTCTGTTGCATTGTGTTACGTGCATCGCTTGCGTAGGTTACATTTAGTTTCTTCTTGTTTTTCACAGATGTTCGAGCATTTTTGATTTTGGAAGCGGACATAACAACATCGAAGTGATGTCCGGGATAGGGAACGTACGGATGATTTCAATGCAGATATCAGAACCGAAACACTATTTGCTGACAGGTGCTACCGGCTTGCTGGGACGGTACCTGATGAAAGACCTCACTTTGGCAGGTATTCCGCTAGCCGTGCACGTTCGTCCGAACCGACGCTTCTCCGCTCAAGAGCGAATCGAAGCGATTTTCAGTTACTGGGACCAGCAACTTGGCAAAGCTCTGCCCAGACCGAAAGTTCTGTGCGGCCAGTTGAGTGAAGATTCGTTGGGAATGGTACCTCAGGACATCAGTTGGGCGGCTGAAAATTGCTGTGGAGTTATCCACAACGCCGCATCCTTGTCCTTCGTCAGTACGGGCAGGGACAGTGAACCGTACGTCTCCAATGTGAAGGGAACCGGGAACGTCCTGCAGTTTTGCCAAGAAGCGGGGATTTACGATTTTCATCATGTCTCCACGGCTTATGTTTGCGGACTTCGATCAGGAGTTGTGTTGGAATCGGAATTGGATGAAGGGCAGGAGTTCAGCAATCCTTATGAAGAAAGTAAAGTGGAAGCGGAACAGATGACGCGAGAGGCGAACTTCATCAAGTCGCACACTGTTTACCGCCCCAGTATTATCATCGGGGATTCGAAAACCGGCTTTACCAATACTTTCCACGGGTTTTATGCGGCGGTTCAGTTAGTTAATACCATGTGCAATCATTCCACCAAGGGAAGACAACCTACCGGACATCTGGATCTCTACCCGGGCCGTGTGACACTGAATGGCTCTGAAGTGAAAAACCTGGTTCCCGTTGACTGGGTCTCATCGGTCATGTCGCACATCATTTCACATCCTGAGCATCACGGGAAAACATATCATCTGACACCAAGAAACCCGGTTCGGGTACGGACTCTGCATGCTGTCCTGCAGGCTTCGTCCAAAATGTATGGCACACAGCTATACGGCAATGAAAACCCGATTAAGGATCCGACAGAAGTAGAGCAGTTCTTTTACGAACATATCCGCGTTTACGATTCGTACTGGAGAAATGATCCGACTTTCGATTCGACCAATACGCGTCAGGCTGCCCCTCACCTGCCCTGTCCGCATATCGATTACAAGAAACTCCTTTTCCTGGCTCGACACGCTATCGAAATGAACTTTTCCTGGCGGGACAAGCTGGTCAAAAGGGATACGAGTTCGCTCGTACCCCATTAATGACGTCGCTATGTCGTATATGCCTCGTTTGAATATCGCTTACGCCTTGTCCAATAATCTCTCTTGGTTGTACCAGGACGATCGCGTGGGGCTTGTTGATTACTATCGGATCACCTTTTTCCACTGTCGTTCGAGGCGTTTGGCAGAAACCGACCGGGCCGTGCCCAAGTGCTGGGCGAATAGCGAGACACGATACTCTTCCATCATCATCCGATAGATGGCGAATTCGGCATTCGAAGCGAGTTCAGAGGTATGACCTTCGATCAGGCGTCTCTGGAAGGGTTCCAATTCCCGCATCGCCCTGCGATCTTTTTCCCATCCCGCATTCATCAGCTTGCTGCACCGTATTTGAATGGCCTGAAAATAGCGAGGGAACTGCGTGAGGAACTCCCAATCGGTTTCAGCGAGAAATTCAAAGCCGGTCAGCATGTCCAGTTGCAACTGCATATCCTGTTTGGCTTCATTCATAACTGGTGCGTGAAGTCGTTCAAGCCCCTTCAACGCTTCTCGATATTCTGCGTAGAGCGTTTTTGTCAGACTGGCAACTTCCTGGACAGCCGGGACAAGATTGCTGATTCCTCTGTCGACCAACTCCTTAAACGACTGCCTTGTTCGTGGCGGCTTCTCAATTGTCGGAAACGCCCGCCGGGCAATCAGTTTTCGTAACTGTCTTCGAATATTTTTGAAGCCGGGCGAACTGGCACCAGCCTGTTCCAACTGATCAAGATTTGGAAACCATTGAAGCTGATGATCGATTTTCGACCCGATTTCCAGACAGAACAGACGGAAAATCCCCTGAACCGTTTTCATCTCGGCTTCTTGAGGTGAGTCAAGCAGACGAAGTTGCACCTGTTCTCCGGTATCGATCAGACAGGGATACCCGGTATGAAGGAAAGGCTCCATCCGTATTTCCACTTTATGCGGGAATTGATCGAATTCCCATTTTGTCAAACCATCCCGGTGCCATTTCGTTTTCTTTGCCAACTCTCCCAGTGTCGGTGCGACCTTCCGTATATTACTCCCCTGCTCTGTAGTTGCTTTGGCCTTGAGCGGTTTTAGCGGAAAATTGCTTTGCAATTGAATCAGATTGCGACCTGTTGCGAGAATTCGCCCGTCATCCCCCCTGACATTGATGTTCATCTTCAAGTGACGCGGAATCGCTTCGAGATCGAATAATTCAGGCAATACCGGTTCTCCTGCGATGCGCTGCAGTTGACCGGCAACGGTTTGCAGGAATGGTCCCTGTCCATAGGAAATTTTTCCGACGATTTCCCGCGCAGTATCCGGAGCTGGCACAAGTTTGGTACGCAGCGATTTGGGAAGCGTTTTAATCAAGGCAACAATTTTCTCTTCCAATAATCCCGGCACGAGCCAATCGAGAAGTTCACTCCGTAAATGATGCAGTTGATCAATCGTGACCGTTAGTGTGACTCCGTCATTATCTTCACCTGGTTGCAAATGGTAGGAAAGAGGCAATTGCAAATTCTCGAAAACGAGCGCATCGGGGAAAAGGTTACGATCAAGCTCCTTCTCTTCGACGGGAGCCAACTCGGTCTCTGAGAGATACAGCAGTTGGGGATTTTCCAGCTCCACTTTTTTCCGCCATTGTTCGAAACGGGCCAGATCGAAACATTCCTGCGGGATCCGCTCGTCATAAAAATCGATTACAATCTGCTCCAGAGAACCGAAATCGTGACGGCGGATTTTTGCCTGGGTTTTGCGAATTTTTTCGATGACATCCAGATTATGTGTCAGAAAATCGCCTCGCGTTTCAATTTCCCCTGTTGCCAGGCCATCACGAATCATCAATTCACGTGCCTGTTCGGGATCAATGCGTCCGTAATTGACACGGCGTCGCGGAATGATCGTCATGCCGAATAACGTCACTCTCTCCCAGGCCATCGTTGAACCGGACTTTCGATCCCAATGCGGTTCACTATGCGAGAGCTTGACCAGATGTTTCGCCAATGGTTCGATCCAGGCCGGATTGATCCGTCCAACTGTCATCGCGTAACGCCGGGAGGTTTCAATCACTTCGGCTGAAATGATCCATTTTGGCTTTTTCGTATGAAGGCCGGAACCGGGCCAAATATATCTTTTGCTTCCACCGGAACCGACGTACTCATTTTTTTCTTCCAGATAAGCAACATTTGAAAGCAGGCCTGTTAAAAGTGCCCGATGGATTGCGTCTTCGTCATCCTTTCGCTTCCGTATTGGCAGTTTCGATTCTTCAACCAACTGCATCAACTGACGATGGATATCGCCCCATTCCTTGAGTCGATTGTAGGAAAGGAAGTTTTGTTTGCAGGCTTTGCGAAATTTACTGCGAGAGAGAGTCCGTTTGAGGTGTTGGTAAAAGTCCCACAATTTCAGCAATCCGATGAAATCGGAAGATTCGTGCCTGAATTGGGCGTGTGCCTGATCGGCTGCCTGTTGAAATTCGACAGGACGATCACGCACATCCTGAATCTCCAATGAACTGGCAATGATCAGGATTTCATTCAAGCAGTTCTCGTCATGCCCGGCCAGAATCATCCGGCCGATGCGGGGATCGACCGGGAATTTCGCAAGTTGCCGAC
>JALTOP010000006.1:0-9315 GCA_027000105.1 Planctomycetaceae bacterium
GTTCAAAGGTGATCTCGGCGATCAGGCGGGATCCCTGAACTGCGCGAATTGTTCCCATCGCGCCTTCATTGACCCGGGTTTCCATACCTGTGTAGGCGGGGGGTTCGATTGTCAGTCGGACATCGACCAGTCGCGGACGATCGGCCACCTGAATGTTGAATTTTCGCGATCTGGCTCCCGAACCGTGCAGCACATAAGTGAGCGGGGAAAGAACCTGCGGGATTTTGCCGACATACGCCCCTTGACGAGCATCGAAAGACATCTCCCGCGATTCGGTTTTGCCTCGGGCATCGGTCCAGGTTAAATTGATCTCACGGGGAACTTTTCCTTCACGGTATCGCCAGACCGGTTTGGCGAGGATGAAAACATCATCGCCCCGCGGAACAGTCCGGTCTCCCTGCTCGACTTCAAACGTGAGATTGCTGGCGGAATCCAGGTTCGCCCACGGGGTGAGAAGCCGCTTCCAGAGCAGCGAATACCCCCCCGAATGAAAAAGCATCGGTGCAGAAAGAACAACCGAAATGATAATCGCAGCCGCAAGGGCGTATGCCATCGAATTCAGAGAGAGACATTCCCACAAATCGACCCGTGACAATCGTCTGTCGGTTTCCTGCTGCAGGCGGTTCACCATAAATTCGGAGCTGAGTCGGCGTTCTTCTTCGGTAAGCATCGACAGTTCAACCGTTGAACTGACCCGTTCCTGCAGCGCGGGGAAAGAACGATCGATCAGAAAAGCGAGTTCCGCCCATCTCCGTTTGCGACTCAACGGTACAACAAGCCATCGGTAAAGCAGCCAGGCGATGGTGATTGTCAAAGCTGCCAAAAAAATGAAGCGAATCGTTCCGGGGAGCGGCACAAAAAAATCGATCGCCAGAAACAGTGAAGCCAGAAGCAGCGTGACAAACAGCAGGCTGCCACAACCTTTTACCAGATTGACCCAGCGCAATCGCCAATCGAGTTGGGCAAGTTCTCTACGCAAATCGGCTGGCAGCGCGACCGATTGCAACGCCTGTGATCGAGAAAGCGATATCCTGCTCATGACAGATTCCCTGTTCAATCGGAAACATCAAACTTCACACCCGGATGCGCGAACCAACGTGGATCAGTGCAGATCAAGAATATCTACATCGTCACGCGGCACCTGTTACAACTTGCAACGCCACGATTTGTTCGGCACGACTTGTTCCGACTCATTTTATTCCGACTCATTATTTCAAGTTGGGGCACAACACTACGGCAATCCGTACCATTTTCTCAACAGCCATTCCCCTGCCAGAACAGTTACTATCATCACAAATATGATCCAATGATTCCAGAGGGGAATATCATGTTTTTCCTCCAGGACGAGAGTTTCCGGATTGAGCCTTTTCATCAATTCATCGAGTTGGTGCGGCAAAAAGACGGCTCCTCCGGTAATTGCAGCGAATTGGTCGAGCAATGAACGGTCTGCGGAAAGCCGGTTCGTTTCCCCATTTCGTCGCGGTGTGACAAACAGCTTCGCTTCGATCGGCGTCGGGCCCAACGGGACTTCTGCCGCTTTGAGTCTCAATCGATAATCGCCCACTGGCAGAGGTGGAATTTTTGCTTCATGAAGCAGCGGTTCGGTTTCCAAAGGGCGTAGAGGGAAACTCATGATCGGTTCGGTTTGAAGTTCATCAGCCGGATAGACCTCAACGGTAGCGTGTATTTCATCCAGATTTTGCGTTACCCGTCGAGACCAGCGGGCACGGGCCGTTGTTTCCTCGCCGACCTGTATTTCTGTTGCTTCCGTCCCGAAGCGGACATCATCCGAACCGGCGGAAGAACGCATTTCGGCTGCCCAACGGGAAAGCTGTCCCCAGAAACGGTAGTGATCTTTATCACCCCGACGGAATCGCCAGCGCCACGTGCTGTCAACGCCAATCCACAACACGCGTCCCAAGCCGTAATTTTGCACGATGACTACACCAGACTGATCACTCTGTTTTGAAATGGAATGGACTCCCACCGATTTCGCCAAAACCATCGCGCCCGGTTTCGCGACCCCTTCAATTCCCCAGAAGTGTCCGGGAAGCCGCCGCCACATTTCGCTGTTTTTTTGCGAATCGGTATCGAGTCTCATCAATGGATGCTGCTTCCCCTGAGGCGTCAGTTGCAAATGAAAACCCCGCATCTGAGGAGACTCCTCGATATCTTTTCCGGCACTTTCGAGTTGACGATAATTTTCGATCGGCAACATTTTTTTCATGATCGGGTTGAGCATGAGATCGGAAAAGTGCTGTTTGCCGGCCGTCACGACCAACGTGCCTCCTTTTTCCGCGATAAACTTCTCCAAATCCTCCCAGCGGTTCTGATCGACCGAACGGGAGTCGGCATCTCCCCAGATGACCAGATCCAAATCTTCAAAGGCATTTCCGCGGGCAGAAGTTTTCGGCAGCGAACTCTCGAAAAAAGTGTGAGGCAACAGGCCAAGATAGGGTTGCTCGAACAGCACCGCTTTCAAATCGACGCGGTCATCGCGATGATAGGCTGCTTCGAGAAATCGAAATTCCCAACGCCCTTCGCCGTCAACAAGCAGAACGTGCGAGGTGTCATCAATAACGGAAATACCGAATTCCTGCTGATTGTTTTCCAGTTGCAATTCGTGTCGGGCCTGTGAATCTTTCGGTTGAACTTCAACAATGAAACGCTGTCTGCCCGGTGTTTCCAGAGGGAGATCAAACTCGACATCGAGATACCGCTCGGCTCCCCTCACCTGCTTCGTGAGGCGATCCCCGGTGCTGACGTCCGTCAGGGATACTATTAGCGGCTGTCCTTCGTAACCGAACGTGGCAAGGCGAACCCGAATGAGAGGCTGATCTTTTTTGTAGACGGTTTCCGGGTGATCGATTGATTCAATCGCCAAATCAACCGGCTGCTGGATCGAACCGGCGAGAATACTGAAAACGGGCCGCGAAATTCCGGAAAGTCTGTTCGCAACTTCCAGCGGGTTTTTGCCATCGGTGTTAACACCATCGGTAATCAAAACAACCGCAGTACACTTTTCGCGAGCAGCTGCGTCCTGCAGAGCGGCCGTTAGCGAAGTGGCCTGAGGCACCAATTGGCTGGAAAGGATATCCCGGTCTCCAATCAATTCATCGCCTGCCATTTCCCGTGTTTTTTTTGAGAAAATCAACAATTGCGATGTCGAAATTTTGTCCAACCGGTCCAACAACCCGATTTTCGGTGCCGTGATCAACTGCCGGGCCAGTTCAAAACGACTCAAATCATTCCAGGACGCCGCCAACTGTTCCAGTTGAGTCGATTCGCTTCCATCTGTTGACTGCCCATTATCCGTTTGCCCATCGTCGGGAGAGGCATCTCTGTTCGGTTGGACAGAACCACCTTCAACAGCTTGACCTTCGGTATCTTCACCTCCGGCATCAGTTTTCCTTCCAGATTTATCTTCAAAGGACGAAATCCCCTTCTTTTTTTCTGCTTCAGCGATCGATTCGTCCAGCATCTCCGGACGAATCATCCCGAGTCCGACGGCCCACTGTGCCCGTTCGGTTTCGTCTGCCTGTTCGTCGACCAGTCCCATGCTGTCAGAAACATCCAGAGCGACCAGAATATTGGTTTGCTCTTTTTTGTTACTCGTCCAGGAAAGAGTCGGCTGCAACGCCATGAGCAGAATCAGCAAGAGCACGCAAAGTCGCAGCGTAATCAATCCCCAGCCAACCGGGCGGGAGACCAGCTTCCGCTCGTAGCGATAAATGCGGATGATCAGACCGACCGCAACCAGAAAGCAGAGCAATATCAAGCTCGCCCACCAGAACGATTCCAGTCCAATAAATGTCAGGCGTTGGGTGGTCATGCGATAACCGGAAAACGTGGCGGGCAGAGGAATTCACGAAGAAACCGGGCACGGCTGGTCTGTTCTGACCGCCGTAACCAAAACAAGATTTTCAAAAGTTTTCGCACCGTTTGAAAACTTTTAACGTTAGTAGCATAAACTCCCCCCATTATGACCGCCTCTGCACCGGAATGGGAGCCAGAGTGCGAAAAACACCTGAAAAAGCAAGGAAAACCCGCGCTGATATCCCGTTGATCATATCATTTTGCAGGAATTGTCTCTTTTTTTTCCCAAAGGCTTTTAATCGACTCCAGAGTTTTCTCGGTTAGCACCTGTCCCCCTTCAGGGCCGACAACGCTGCTTTCAATGACCGCACTGTAACCCCCGCCACGGACAGCCCGTTTTGTCGGCACATACGTGCCCGCTCCGCACAACTGGATGACGAACGTTTGCAGCGCCGGACTGCGGGATTTCATCTGCGTGCCGAAATCGTTGAACAGCTCAAAATCATTCGTCACGATGGCAATATCTCCCAATCGAATCGTGTGCAGTTCCATCCGATACGGTTCATCGGAACCGGAATGCTGTTTGGAATAGCGATCCAATACCGACTGCTTCCAGTTTTTGATCCAGATTCTGGAGGGATCTTTCGCGTATGCCTGAACTTCTTTTTTCACACGGGCGTATTCCTGGTCTGTCACAATCCGTTTTGGCAATTCGATTGTTTTCACATGATGAACCAGAACAGCGTCGGCGTGCATTTCCTGTTTCGCTCCCTGATACGCTTCTTCCCATGCTACCACAATTCGTCTTGCGATATCCTGCAGTAACGTGGTTCCACGAAGTCGGCGCATCCGTTCTTCCGCTTTTTTTCGGTACATCGGCCGCGGTACATGATCGCCCGCCGCTCCTGCCCAGCCCAGCACAAAAAGATTATTGCCGTATTTCTTCCGCAGTTCCTGACGTACTTCGTGCCAGAAATCCGCATTGACCTGACGCCCACCTTCCACCGCCTGGGACGGGCAACCGATATTGATCGCGGTCGCAATCAACTCCTGTTTCGCATTCCAGCAAAAGAGAACTTCCACGCCGTGATCTTCGTAACCTTCGATGCCCCGGAAATCGTCGGTATCGGTTTTGCCGTACATCTGGGCGCGTCCATTGGCGTAAACCGCCCGTCGATTTTGAGCCACCATCGCGTAGCCCAAACCCCAGCCAACACTTCCCGGTTCCCTTGATCCCCACGCCTTGATGATCGCATCGGCTATCCGCTTTGAGGCAAATTCAACAAATTCTTTCGGGCGAGTGATTCCCTCTTTCGGCAACGAGTAGCGTCCCTCGATCATCGTTGGCGCGGTATGAGTATGCGTTGCGTTGAGGATAATTTTGTTGACATCGATTTCCCGGGCACTTTTTTTTACTCGCTCACGAACCGCTTCATGGAGTCCGCCGCGAATGGAAACCAGATCGCATGAAACAAAAATCGCCTGATCAAGTGATTTTTCTGCTTCTCGCGATTCAATCACCAACACCGTTGCTGTCACTTCGCTTTCCACCTTTTTGGCAATGCGCGTGTGCATCTGCCCGGCGAGGGAAACCGGCAGCTTCGGTGTAATACTTGTCGATGCTCCACCGATGTAGAGTTGAGCCGCGTTGCCTTCAGAAGCACCACACAACAGGATTGCAAAAACGAAAATCGTAATGCGTTCCCTCACCGTGGGGAAACAGCCTGGAATAGACCATTTAATTCGATTGAGACTCATGATGATTATTTTTCCTTTGCTGGAATTGCGTTGCGCCAGCCGGCTTTGAGCTGTTCAGTCAGTTGCTTCACCAGTCTGGCATTCTCAGGCTTATCCGCGATATTGATATTTTCCTGCGGGTCGGAATGATGATCATAAAGCTCGATGCCGGCCGGTTTGTCATTTCGCGCCCAGCGAGTCAGACGATATTGGCTCGTGCGAATCGAGCGCCCCATGTATCCCTTGCTCGGGAATTGGCTGAATGCTGCACTTTTCCAGGGCAACTGCGGATCATCCAGCAAAGCGGCGAAACCGGTTCCTTCAAGATGCTCGGGCAAAGGAAGCCCCGCCAGTTGGCATAGGGTGGGGTAGATATCAACAAATTCAACGAGAGCCTCCGTTTTGCAACCGGCCGCTTTCATGCGAGGGTCGACGACAATCAGCGGAGCCCGGGTTGAAAGTTCGAAATTGGTCGCTTTGCCCCAAATGTGATTCTCTCCCAGATGCCAACCATGATCGCCCCACAAAACAATGATGGTTTTTTCACGCAGCCCGAGACGGTCGAGTTCATCAAGAACGCGACCGATCTGGGCATCGACATAACTGACACAGGCGGCATAGCCACGAGTCAATTCAAGAGTCAATTGATCGGAAGGATCCCCCTTATCGGGGAAGTCGGTGTAACTGCGCGGATGGCCCCAGTTGGTCGAAGAAAATCGGGTCGCATTCCGGGGAGCGAACAGATTCGGGGCAACCTTGACTTTCTCCGGTGGATACAAATCCCAATACTTTTTCGGTGCGATAAACGGAAGGTGAGGCTTCAGAAACCCCAAGGCGAGAAAAAACGTTTTATCCCTGTTTTCCCGCAGCGCCTTTATCCCACGAATGGCAATTTGGCCGTCCTGAAGAACGTCATCGTCGACCTCGGGAGCTTCGTGAGAAAGACCGAGCACGAAATGATTCACCCAGTCGTCAATTTGGGCACCTTTCGCCTTCGTCTTTCTTGCAAAAACTTCCCGGGCGATACGCACACCGCGATCTGTGTAGTAGTAACGGGGACCGGGATACCAGGAAGGAGCTGACCAGGAAATTTTGTCATTCCAACCACTTCGAACATTAAAAGCACCGTGGAAAATTTTCCCGTAGGAAGTTGTCCAATATCCGTGATTCCTGAAATGCTGGGGCAGAGTGACGATATCGGGAAGGTGATCACGAAAATGTTTGTGTCGTGAACCGTTGGACCAGATCTCCGTACTGTCCGGTCTCAACCCGGTCAACAAGGAGACACGGCTGGCTCGACAGATTGCCGCCTGACAATACGCCCGATTGAAAACCATTCCGCGTTCAGCCAGCCTGTCGATATGAGGCGACTTGATATGCGACTTGCCATAACAGCCAAGTTCCGGACGTAAATCGTCAGCGGCAATAAACAGCACGTTCATTCGCTCATCTGCCAAACCGCTCGACAGACAGGTTGAAAAAACAGACAGCACCACGCCCGAAAAAAACATTCGATTCATTTGTCGATTCCTGACTCGTTATCGGAAACTGTTGTTTCATTATTTGTTTGACGATTTGTTTGACGCCAAATTCGATTGAGAAGTCGACCGGAAGTTTCCACGATTTTGTAACCGGCGTTTTGTTCCAGACGGGTCCAGTAAATCGGTTTCCCGGAATATCCCCCACCCAAAATTCCGTAGATGGTCGGACAGTAACCCGCATATCCATCAGCCAGGCCCACAACCGCCGTCATCGGAGTCGGGCTGCGGCGTTTGATATCCAGACCGAATTGGCAATAGAGCTCACAAGGTTGAGTCGTCAAGGCAACGTCACCGATGCGGATCGCGTGAATCGGTAACGTATCGACCGGATTTTCTCCGAAGACTTCCTGCAAATGCACGGCACCAAATGCGAATATCATGTTCATCCCGCGAATTTTTTCGCCGGCATCAATTCGCTTGAGGATTTCACGGGCTTCCGCAAGTCGCTGCGGCTTCGGAAGCCGTACGGCAACAACCAGGTCTTCATAAGCGTGGGCTATTGCGGGGTGTTGATGATACTCAACTTTTTTGTATAACCGTAACGTCTCGTCAGCGACCATCCGCGCGATTCGCTGGAGTCTTTCTTCGCGAGACTCTTTGCGTGGATGAAGCTGATCCGTGATCGCAATATCACCTTGAGCACCATTCAAATACAGGACGGGAATGTCCCCCAGTTGTGTGCGGAGAATTTTGCGAGCCTCGCCGGGAAAATCTGCCGAGTAAATACCAGCCGCGTAGAAGATGGTAGGATGCGTGGTGTTGTGATACAAAACAGCAATCAGCTTTCCGCTGAGGTCGGCTGCAAAAATCGCCAGATGCTGCGGATCGTCGGGGCCTTCCAGTCCCGCAAAATCAGGACGCGACGCATCACCGTGCATTGAATGGGAACCATCCGCCCAGCACAAACGTCGATTAAATCCGATCTGCGATTTCCCTTTACCCCAACCAATTTGCCCGGGCTGTGCCGATTGAACCGCTTCTTTGGCCAACTCGACAAGCCAGTCCTGCAGACGATTCACGTAAGGCAAGTCGATCGGCATCAAATAGTTTGTCTTTAACAGTGATGGCCCACCATGAGTGTGCGTGCAGGTGATGAGAATGTTACGAGCCGGTATCGCTGTTGCTCTACTCATCGCTTCGCGCATCGCGGCAACGTGCGCTGAATTCAAACCAACCAGATCGCAACTGACCAGCAGCAGTTCTGTTTTACCATCTGAAAGGTAAAGTCCATTTGCTTCCAGATCATCGCGCTGCTTCGTCGCTTTTCGAGGCACCCCCGCTCCCTGCACCCAGTTTCCCAATCGATTGTTGATCACACGACTGGCAGCACCAACCTGCAAGGGGGCGTTTCCCCCGGCAAACAACTGTGCTGTAACGACCAGCAGGGTGAGACTGAAAAAGCAGATAGACTTCATCATTTTCATTCCGATCAGGTTGGCGGGTTTCAAATGGAGGTGCGTCAGGATGCCCCTGTTGCGTTGTTTTCGACCGATTGTCGCGCTTTTTCCAGAAGACGGGAAAGCTCTTTCAATTCTTGAGGCGATAAATGACCAATCAACTCCCGATGCAACTTCGCCAGCGGCTTATCCATTTGCGACAAAATCTCAAGAGCTTTATCCGTGATTTCCACGTACACGACACGGCGATCCTTGCTGCAACGCTTTCTGGTCACCAACTCCTGTTTTTCAAGGCGATCAATCAACCCCGTTATCGCAGGAACAACCTGCACCATCCGTCCGGCTATCTCCAGGGACGGTAGCGGCTTCCCCTCACCTCGCAATATCCTCAGGACATTATACTGTGAAGCGGTCAAGCCATATTCGCGAAAAAACTTCCCCAAACGATTTTCGAAGCGATCATTCGTGCGAAGAATATTCAAATTCGCTTCCTGTTCAGGGGAATCAAAAGGCTTTTTCTTCTTCAACTGCCGCTGCAAACGACTCGACGCCATTCACTTCACTCCCACCTGTTATTAGTTTACGTGTAAACTATTATTACATCAAGCATTAGCTGTTTTCAATGTCGGCGACATCTTTTCTGCTGATTTTTCTGTCGATATTCAGCGAATCGGTGAATTGGCATCCCTGGCGTATCGTCAGAACCACTTTACTTGCTGTTTTTCTTCTAAACCCAAACTTTTTTAATTTAGCATCTTTAATTTTCAAAATAAAGGAAATTCCTCTCCTTCTTTCAACAATAGCAAACTACATCCTCTTAATAT
>JALTOP010000006.1:9325-28888 GCA_027000105.1 Planctomycetaceae bacterium
TTTTTCTGTTTGAGTTCATTGAGCATTTTGACGACTTCATCGACAACCTGTTCCCCGGTGCCGATTTCTGCGTAAGAATGCAGTCCCATCCAGGTTTGATAGCCTCCCAGTTGATGCGCTTCGACATCGGGCAGATAGCCGATCCAATCGTTTGCCAACTCGGCAATGTAAGTGTTTTTGAACGGCGACCTTTTTTTTATTTCGACTCCCAACCCGGTGAAGTATTCAGCCGGGACGCCAACAATGGCCACATCGCCTATCAGCATCACCTGCAGCCAGGTTTCGCGCTCCTGCCCCTGCTGCGGTTGAAGCACCTTTCGCATATCCCGAAAAACCTTGATGACATCATCAGCACGCGAGCCGGAATATTTCTTGCAGTAGGAAACGACCTTCTGGTCTTCAATTTTTTCATCGAATGTTCGCACCTTGAACGTGAAGGGCCGCTTGATTGAAACGAGCCGATCCACAGCCCGCGGTTCTGCCTTGTTCATGGCCTCTTTGATGACCGCCTTGAAACGATCGACCGCCTGAGCCGTTGTGACACGGTTGATATTGTGTGTGGAGCCGGAAGCTCCTTCAAGAAAACAGACCACACCTCCCAGTTCGTCTTCCAGTTCCTGGGCAGCCAATCCGTAGAAACCAGCCGAGCGGACATTCCCCTTTCGCGTGCCGATGGTATGCGTGGAGTGGTTGTAGATAATGGCGCGAGGCTGTTTATCCTTGCCTCGAAACAGAAGTACCGGGAGCTGTGGATCGAACGGGCCGGTCGAACGAATCGCTCCTGCGGTTGTGCCAATCCAGCGGATTTTTCCATCCGGCATCAACAGGCGACTGTTCGCCCCCACGGTATTTTCCTCTCCGAGGTAGAAAGAGAACGTCGCTTCGCCCCCTTTCAGGTTCCCGTTCGCTTTTTGAACCGAGGCAATGACCGCCTTTTTCAGACGCTCACAGAATACGTCGTCGCGACCATATCCGTGCACAATCGTGGTGCTGGGAGCGTGATGCGTATGCGTGGCGTTGATGAGGATATTCTCAGCGGGAATGCCGGTACTTTTTTCAATTTCCGCACAGGCTGCATCTGTCAGGCGGTGTTCAACGAACAGGACATCACACTGCACAACGGCGATTTTCGTTTGTCCCGGCTTTTCGATAACGACAGCCACCGCCCGCAGTTCCCCTTCCTGATCATTGACAAACCGGGGAAAAATTCCTCCTGCGATAACCATCGAATCATCCGATTTGAGATTCACCGCGGCTGCTCCCACACGAATATCTTCCTTGATATTCCCATCCGATCGCCGTTGTACTGTCTTGCGATGATCGGGATGTACCACCTGATAATGTGTGGCGATTTCCTCCGGTTTCAGAGCACGATTGAAAATGGCAACCTCTGCCATTTTTCCTTCCAGATTCGCAAAGCCATCGTTCCGGCCGCCAAGAAAAATCTGCTCTCCAGATTTCGGACGGGTCATCTCAACTTCGCCGGTAAATTCGGGCGTGCTGTTTCCGTTGAGATAGACCGTCACTTTTTTCCCGTCGCGAATCAGTGCAACGTGATTCCAGCTTCCGGGCAGAATGGTTGAATAACCGGCGAGTAATTGATCCTTCTCGTTCCCGTTGAAGAAGATCAGTTTTCCAGCCGTGAGTGAATTGTTGTGGGTGCCACCGATGCCGAAATGATCCCCGGCAGCGGTTTCGTCCCCCGCTTTTCCAACCGAAAAGAAATAGGCGGTCACGGGGCGAGCCCGAGAAGGCATGCCATTCCAGAACCAGAGCTCGACGCTGTAGGTATCGCCCAGAGCGAGTTCTTTCGCCTTCATCCGTCCACCGGCAAAGTGGACGGCCCGGTAATCCGCCTTCACACGGCTCGTCTCTTCAAAACCGGGAAGATAAAACGCGACTCCCTTCTCGTAAACGCCGTCATGTTTGCCGGTGAGATCAACCGCACGCGTTCCCGAGATTTCATTCATTCGCCAATAGGCGAGCGGCTTCGATGCCAGCACCGCCTCTGTGTACGGGGAAGGAGGACTCTCCAGCTTTCGCCGTGGTTTACCTGCGACTTTCTCCAGAAGAGCCAGTAACGCTTCGACAATTTTCGGTTCCGCTTCCACTTCCAGCCCTGCGGTTCTGGCAGGCCAGGTGGTGTAACCGCCCAAGGCGTGTTGCTCGGGCGGCGGGATATAACCTTGTGCTCCATTTGCCAGTTCCATGTTGAATGTCGGCGAGAGCGGACTTTGCCGTTTCAATTTCATACCGGTAATGCCATACACTTCATTCGGAATCGCGGTAATCCCGAGATCACCAATGCGAACCGCCTGCAGTTTCAGTTCGACTTCCGGTTCTTCATGCAGATAGATGGCCTCGCGCGCATAAATTTCCTGTTTCGATTTCGGAATGCGATCGCCCAGTTTTTCCATGATCGCCTTCGCCCAGGCGAGTCTCTCGGCATCGGGAACGCGCCGGCGCAGTTTCAATTTCGATTCCGCCATCGAGAGTGAAATATCTTTTCGGTATTTAATCGACTGGTAGGCTTCATGGGCAACAGTTGCCACTTCCAGCGTGTATTGATCGAGATCGCGTTTCACGGCCGGCTTGCTGTAATCCATCCACATACTGTCGCCGCTGGTTCCCTGAGACATGATGCCGACAAAACCGGAACCCGATGATTTCAAACCGATCAGTTCGGCCAATCGATCTCCAAAGCGAGTGCAGAAATCACCGGAAACGGGAGTCGAACCGTAATAGTGCATCGCATAATTGCCAAGAACCGCCATCGGTTTCCCGTCAACTGTCTGAATTGAGAGCAGGGAAAGGTCAGTATCGGCCGGGCCGGAAGGGCCGATATGATTCAGACTTTGATACCCCGGATGCATGTGTGCGCGAACATTGCGATTCCCGAATGGATCGACCTGCATTCGATCCGGTCGGTAAACCCAGCGTCTGCAGTGATTATGTTTTTCGTCTGTAATAACCGCCCAGCCCGCTTGAGCCGGGAGAAGTTTTTCGTTCGCCTTGATGATCGACTCGGCAATTTTTCCGACCAGAAAGCGTTGATAATCGGTATCGGGGCCGCTTCCCAAACATCCCATGGCAGAAGGAGCGGTATGCGTATGCGTGGCGGAAATCAACATTCGCTCGACTGGTATATTGGTTGCCTCGTGAGCGATCTGCTTGGCGTGATCGAGCAGCTTGCGTTGGATCATCAAACTGTCGACAACGACAATCGCCAATCGGGTTGTGCCATCATCCAGCACAATCGCCCGCGACATCAAGCGATCGATCGCGCTGTTGGCCAATCGTTCGTTGAAATAGCCGTTAACGATCACCGGGTACTTCACCGGCGTAATATCAACTGCAGCCGCTCCCGCACGAAACAGAGGTGTCGCAGACTCCGTTTCTCCGGCACAAACGCTATCGGTAAAACAGCAGAAAAAAATTGTGAGCAGAACAAGGGGCCATGCCGCCACCGTTTTGCTGACCAGGAATCGAAAAACGTTCATCGTTCATTCTCCACGTTCGTACCGGAGATTTCGTCCCAGGTATAAAGAGCCCGGTGATGAAACCTGCTTCTTCAGTTCAGTTCCCTGCCTTGATGCACCCCTAAAGCTTACAAAAAAGAGGCGAAATATCACTCCATATTCCTGTTTCGTGGAGAAAAACGGAAGAAGAAACTCCGGCGCCTGCGTCTGTGGAAATCGGGCTGAACACTGCTGCGTTCTGCAATCGATACGACAAACAGATGAAAACGCGAATAGCTGCAAGATCGCATTTCAAGGCCGCTTGTTGTCAACCGCATTCGGCAATACAGGCAGTTCCGTAATGTGGACGGTGTAGACTTCGAACTGACTGGCTGCCTCTTCAAAAGTTCCCAAGTCGGCTGCGTTATCATCGGTCAGAACGCGATCGCGGCAATCTTTACGACTGGCGAAAATGTAGTGCTGGGGTTGCGATTTTTCGACGGTTTCCACCAGTTCCACTTCTTGAGGTCTGTCGTACCAGCGGGATGATAACCACAGGAAAGGATACGTGAGCTCCTTTTCGTCTTCGTCTTTGTTTGGCAAATCTATTTTGCCAGTAAAGTTCGGACCGACGTAACCGAATGGCTTTCCCGTCCAGGGATCAACGGGAAGTTTTTCCAGATAGTCTGGCACCAGTTCTTCCAGTTTATCCGGGTAGCGATTCTTCTCTTTTGCAAACGCGAATAAGGCGAACATCGTTCTGTGCATGCGATGCCTAGCGTAAATATTAACATACCTCTCGGAATTGTACATGATCGTCGCTTCCCGTGAAAGGTCGTAGACCGCCCAGGTTGATCCAAACAATCGCTTGTTGTCTCCCGATTGCAACCACGCTTTGCGCTGGTTTTCAATCCGATCTGAAACAGAACTGACAGCAATTTGATTCTTGAGCAGACTGTCGTAAATTTGTGCCTGTCGCCGGTAGTAACCATCCGCCTCGTCAAGTAACGCTCTGGCGCGAAACTTTTCTGTTGGAAGAATGGTCCAACGGGGAGGGTGAAGTAATTTTTCGATCAGGTATTCCTCGTGCCACCGTTCCTGTTTGTTTTTCCCGTTCCAGGGAATGCCACACAGGTATTCCCAGACGTATTCATCATCGTGATCAAGCTGATAATTCGCATACGCAAACCACAGTTCCACAATCTGCTGCATCGAAGTAATGCGTGATTCCCGCTCGATTGATTCTGCAATCAATTCCCGCAGGCTCGCGGCATCTTCCTGATCATACAATCGTTGCAGGTTCTTTTCTGAATAGACCTGACCAAGAAAAACATTGGACGGAACAGGCACCCCGACAGAACCATATTGATTACCACCCAAGTGAGCGTTTGCTTCCCCCAGATTCCAGAGCAGACGAATCATTTCTTTATTCGATAAAGGGAGTAACCATTCCTCCTGAGCCAATCCATGTCGAAGCATCGTGGAAAAATTAAATTCAGGAATGAGCTGCTCAATGTAAGGATCACCCCTTTGGAAATCCGGCTCCGGCCGCCACTGTTTCAGCAGATTGATTCGCATCGGTAAATCGGACTTGTAACGGGCATCCAATAGGTGAGCCAATTCGAGTATTCTTTTTTTCTGCTTCCTGATTTCTATTTTGTAGAGCTTGTTGGATTCCAAAATTAGCAATTCCGAAAAATCGTATTCGAGCAATTTGCCCTCTTCCGCTTTCTTCTTTACCCTTTCTTCAGCGCGCTGGAGGATTTGAGTGTAGCTTGGAAAAGACCGCATCAGTTCAAAATATTTATCGGAATATGCTTCATCTGGAGAAGCCAGGATTTTCTCTGGGGAATATGATTCTTCGTAGGGGTAATTGGGGGTATGAAGGAGCATTGCAACAACACCGCGAGCACGATAACCGCAGAACAGGACGCAGCAAATCATCATTCCAACCGGGAATACAAGCATTCGCCGGCGGTGCCGGTTGCCGGGGTCGGGCAGGTCTCGCAGCATGTTCTCACAGGCCCAGTAACTCGATAACGCCAAAGAAATAATAATCGGTATCAACACAATCCATAAAGGGACATAAGCGAACTGACACAAGTTCATCAGAGCAATGCCGACAAGCGAACCAGCCACCGCACAAATGGCAGCCAATATCGCATGCGGCACCCGCACAATCGCCCATTGCCCGATAAAGTATAACAGTAAAACGTAGAACCAGAGATTCGACGGGAAGTCTGTCAGTTGCGGAACGGTGGCTTCCGAGAGATTGGCCCCGAAGTAGCTGTATTCTGTACTGTAATAATTTTCAATTTGCCAGGCAATTTCTTCCTGTAGAAAGTTAATCAACATAAAATAGCTTGGTACAACGAATATCAATCCCAACAGGCTTAACCAGATAATATTTTTACTCCACCAATAAGTAGCCGTCGAAGCTCCCCGTTGATACCAGAAGCGAGCGCGGTCCCGGTTTTGTTCGCTGTAGCAGGAGATCAGCCCCATCAGGAGCGGAACGACAAAACAAACCACAAAGGGAGAACCGTAAGGAAAGACGAACGGTGATAGAATCGAAAAGAAAGCAACTGCCAGCCAGATTAACGCATGTTGCCGAAGTTCGTACCAGATAATACGGGTGACGAACCGTTTTTGTGGTGAGCATTCGTGAAAACGGGACGTGATGCCAGTCCGAAACCGAGGCATCGAAATCGAAACCGAAAAGCCACGGCGATTCCCCGCAAACCAGCGGGAGATGGAATACCAGTTACCGATGAGCAGCAGTAAAATCAGCGAAACATGCGTTAGCGACGAGGCAATTTCTTCACTTCGAGGACTGTGAAATCGAATTCCATCTATTCCATATTTAATCAGAAACAGACTGACGAAAAAAAGTACCACAGCAGAAGTTAACGCTGTCAGCACTCTTTTGAACCAGCAGGAACAGAGCACGCCACATAACAACGCTTCCACAACAAGACCAAGCGCCCCCCAGAACTCCTGTGCTTTTACTTCATGAAAGAGAGACGTCAAAGGCTCACCTGCTGAAAGTCTTGCGAATGAATCCATCAACGTAGAAAAAAGTGCAAGGCCGACCCACAGGACGATTAACCCGACAATACCAATCAGAAATTTCCCCAACAAAATGGAACCGGGCGAAACGCCGAAGCGTTGGAGTAAGCGATCTGTATCGTATTCGGTTTCCCCCGCAAACATGGTCGCCCCGACGGCAAACGCGACAACGACAGTCAGCACATTTACGAATATCAGCATCCTGCTGATTCGATTTGCGGAATCCCAGTCAAACGCCCCCCCGATAATGCCAAGCATTCCCAAGGCAAGCAGCACCGCAACAAGCCGCTTGGTGAGATAGCTCTCTTTCCAAATGATCTGCCGAAGTTCCTGGTTCATTATTCTGCCTAACTGATTCTGGTTCTGTTCGTTCGCCGGTTGTATGATGTGCAAGGTTCGCGGCGTGGGCCATTGAAGGGATGTAAAACAGCCCGCCTGCGAACCCTACACATTCTGTTTCACTTCCTCATCGCGTGATGTTTTTAATAAGCGCAGAAGAATTTCCTCCAACGAGGATTGTCGAAATTCGTAGGTGAATTCTGCTTGTTGATCAAAATGGGCGGCGAGTTCCCTTTGATCGACATCGAGAATCATCAACTGCTGTTGATGCCCGCTGGTTTCCTGATGCACCACACGGCCCGGTATCGCGTCGTGAGAAACCGAAATCGATTCGCCGGTTAACACAACATCGCAAGCGGAATTTTTGAGTTCTTCCAACGGGGCATGGATCACGATCTTGCCTTTGATCATAATCACGACAATATCGGCAACCCGCTCGACTTCGCTGATTTGATGGCTCGATAACAACACAGTCCGATTTTGAGCTGCGACATCGACCATGCTTTCCAGAAATTCCCGTCGAACAAGCGGATCAAGCCCGGAAGTCGGTTCATCCAGAATGAGCAACTTCGGCTCGTGGGCCAGCGAAAGGGCAAGCGAAACTTTCGCCTGCATCCCTTTTGATAGCGTTTTCACTTTTTTATCGAGTGGCACATGAAAATTCGTCATGATCGATTTATATCGCTCGTGATAACCAGCCGCATAAAAACCGGAAGCGAACCAGCCGAGTTCATCAACATTCATCCAGTCATAATAAGCGAGCTTGTCCGGGACATAGCCGACCATTTTACGAATTTCCAGCCCATGCGTCTGGCTGTTCATTCCCAATACAGAAGACGTACCGGAATCGGGCTTCAACATCCCAAGCATCACATTGATCGCGGTTGTCTTGCCCGCCCCGTTCTCGCCGAGTAACGCAATCACCTTGCCCGCAGTCCCCTGGAAAGAAACATCATCGAGCGCGGTGACGTCACGAAAACGCTTGGTGACATTTTTCATTTCAAAAATGGAATCATTCATTATTGTTACCTTCAATGCTGGCATTTCGTTGATCAGGGAGCATCCGGCGAATCAAAGTCGATCGATGGCATACCTGTTGGTTGTAGGGCCGCCATTGCTTACTACGTTGGACGCTTCAATCTCACGCAATGGTTCGCAATAGCGGACCCCGCCGTTTCTATTTATCGCGACTGTTGCTATTTCCATAATCGCTGTACTTCCTTTTCAAGCCAGCCAAGAATATCGCTTTTGGAAACCTGGCTGACATGGGCTTCCTGCAAAACGGAAGAGACACGCTGCTGGATGAGGCGTTTTCGCTCTTTTTTACAAATCGCTGGAGCTTCCGAGGTAATTTGCATGCCGGTACCCCGGACGGCTTCGATAATGTTCTCACGCTGCAACTCCCGATACGATCGCGAAACGGTATTCGGGTTGACCGCCATCTTCTGGGCCATCTCTCGTACCGAGGGAAGCATCTCACCGGGATGAAACGCTCCTTGCGCAATCGCAAACTTCACCTGTCTGCAAACCTGCTCGAAAATCGGAATTCCATTTTGTGGATCAATCGAAGGAAACATGAAACCGCGATCCAATCTAATAAGAAACTAACGCCACTAGTGTTCTATGCAAATAGTACACTACATCAGCGAACTGAAGGAGTCAAGGGGAAAAAAGGAAATTTTCATAAACCCCTGTGTCACAGTCGTTGATGATTGGTGTTTTGCATATGAATGGAGCAGATGGTAGCATTCGCCATGAGGCTGAAGTCGCCAGGTTGCGGTTTGCGGTCCTGAATGAATATCAATGAAAACATCCTGCAATGGAGTTCGAACATTGGCAGAGAATACGTCGAATACGTCTTCCGTTCCCCAGCCTTCTTTTATTGACTGGGCTTTCCAGCACAAACTGCTGATGCTTCCCATTGTCTTTACGTTGATGATTTCGCTGTGTGGCGGCTGTTTTGCAATGGCCTATATCAGTGGTTTGAATACGATTCGGAAGAATCCGCTTCACAAACAGTCGGTCGATCTGGCTCGGGAGAACGAAGCGATTGCCCAGGAGTTGGGCAGCCCGATTGAAGGAGGTTTGATCACCGAAGGGGTGATCGAGATCAAAGACGCGGGGGATCACGGATACGCCGACTGCGTGATCCCGATTTCCGGCCCGAAAGGGACGGCTCGCCTGTTCGTCAAGGCAACCCTCAACGAAACGAAGTGGACTATCAAAAAGCTGACTGCCAGCCTGGATCAATCAGGCAAGGTGATCACGCTGGTGGAGGAGGAATAGTACCCGCTTCGACGGATCGAGTGACGCGGGGATCGAGTGACGCGGGGTTTCTATTTTCGTCGCAGAACATAAACGACATCTTCCGTGTTCCCATCGACGGCAATGGGATCTTCGATGTCGTAGTAGAAATCGAAGGTATCCACCAGTTCCCATTCGGGTGATTTCTGGATCAGATTTTCCATATCGGTGTGTGTATAACAGCGAAAGATGGTGACATCTTCGATACGGAATTCCCGTTCCGGTGTGAAAACATCGTACTGGAAGCCGATTTTCTCGATCCTGCTTTGAGGATCGTAGTTCATCGTCCATAATTTTGTTCGAACTTCCAGTGATCCCTCTTTGGCGGACCATTCTTCTTCGGCCTCGTAGTCGTCTCCGGCATCTTCAGGGTTCAAATGCAATCCCAGAATGAACAGCCCTCCTTCTTCGACGGCCTGGGCAATACACTTGAAATGATTGACCGCTTCCTGTTCGGTCTGCAGATGCCTGAAACTGTTGATCATGTTGAAGGCGGCATCGTATTTTTTTTCGACGGTAAAATCAGCCATGTCTCCGACAAAAGCGCTCGCAGGAAAACCGAGTTCCTCAAGACGCCTGTTGCAGAAATCAACCGCCTTTTCATTCAGGTCGTTTCCCGCGACTTCGTAACCGGCCTGGGCCAGTTTATACATCAACCGCCCGGTACCACAGGCTGGTTCAAAAACCCGCTTGACCGAACGGGTCGCCAATTGCTTGAAGCACTCCTGAAGAAAAATGATTTCGTCTTCCCAGTCCGATCCAAAGACCAAATCGTAGTATTCCGGGAAATCGTATAAATGGCCCTTAATGACTTCGAGACTCACCAATCACTCCTTCCAGACAGGTTCGACATCCCGGCGCGGCTGGTTCATTCTGATAGCCGCAACCAAACTGATATTTTTCTAAAATTTGCGAGACGTTCGCAAACTTTTACCGTTAGTAATCTTTTACCGTTAGTAATACAGACAGCTTGCAAAGGTTGGTACCATACAGAGTTTTTCCGGGAGAGTTAATCGATCGGAAGGGGATTTTGCGGGAAAGTGCCGATTACCTGTTCGGAGTCAAGTATCCCGATCTGATAATCGATCTTGCTGATTGACCGGAGATTGTCCTGAGATCACCGGGCTTCGAAGCAATAAATGGCACCTGTATCGCTGCTGACAAACAGACGGTTGTTGGCAACGGTCAGGCCCAGAGCTTTTCCCTCGATCGGTGCGCTCCAGCGTTGTTGGCCAGTACGGGCATCGATGGCGGCGATACTCTCTTGCCCACCGGCAAACAGAACCTCGCCAGCCAGGATCAGGGAAAGGGATTGCGAACAGGGAACGCGCCATTTCAGGCACTGCGTCAGTGACTGGTTCACCTGCTTCCGTTCCTTTTTCAGTTTTTCGATCTGTTCAGACAGCTGTTTGATCTCGTCCGTTTTCTTTTTATCCAATTTTCTGAGTCTCGCATTCAACTTCGATTGCTGTTCCTGCAGCTCGATATTTTTCCGTTGCAGGGAGAAGAACCGCGGTTGATCGAGCAAGGCGATTTCTTTCGCGGATTGCAAATACGCATTGCCTCCTGAAGCGACGATCCGCTGGGCTCCTTCCAGAATAACCAGTTCATTGGACGCCTTTTTTTTGTGCAGCACCAATGCCCCCTGCAAAGAACCCTGTCCGGAAACAAATTCGTCATCTTCGGTCAGCAGAGCGTAAACACCGCCTCCCTGTCGGCCATCTCCAGAAACGCCAATCGGTTTCCCGTCGGCAATTTGAAACATCGCCGGATAGCCACGCCCCTGCAATGCGTACAACGTGGTGGAAGACGCCAACATCGGCGCTTCCAGTGTCATTTTGTAAAGGGTCTGCCGATACGTTCCGGTTCCCTCAAACTTTCCCGTTTCCGCATTTGCCGCACACAGCCAGGATTCCTTCCAGGGGAGCAGCGAAGCGGCAAAATAGGCTTTGTTGTTTTGTATCAGTACGCCTGTTCTGCATGGCCAGAATGAGATCAACTTCCCGTTGTTCGGAATCAGTCGATCATGTTCGGCTGGTTTTACTTTCCAGATCAGCTTTCCCGTTTTCGCATCCACGCAGTAGGCGTTTCCGTCATCTGAACCGAAATAGATTTTGCCATCGTGCCAGGTCGGAGCGACGCGAATGGCTCCTCCGGTAATATAAGACCAGCGTTCTTTTCCGGTATTGGCATCGAAACAGTGGACGGCATCGTCAACGGATGAACCGAACCAGATCGAATCGCCGACCGCGATCGTATAATAGGCGTGATCGTAATTTCGCATCGCCTTGAGTCCCTTGACTTCTGCGTAGGCATCCCACTTGGCTGGCCGCGCCCAAGCCGGTTGCGGGGGCAGAGTCGGATGAAAAGCCCAACTTTGCTTCAAGGGCAATTTCAGATTTTCTTTCGTCACCGCACTTCGACGGTTATCGTGCTGGTAGGTTGGCCAATCTTCCGTGTAGCCGGTTTGGGCTGAATACGAAAGACATGAAAGAAGCAGTATCAGGCAAATTGATGGTCGCATTTTCATTGAGGTACTATCTCTTTAACTCGTTTTCGGATTCCAAACTAATGGAAAATCGGTTCAGGCCAGCCTCAGTTTGACACGGGCCTGCTGGATCGCTTCTGCCAGTCTATCAACTTCCTGCAGAGTATTGTAGAGACCGAAACTGGCGCGGACAGTGGCGGAAACATCGAGAATTTCGTGCAGAAGCATTGCGCAATGATGGCCATGTCGCACGCAGACACCGTGTCGATTGAGCAAAAACGCCAGATCCTGCGGGTGGGCCCCTTCAACCGTGAAACTGATGATCGCCCCTTTCTCGCGGACATCGGGGCCATAAATCTTCAGTCCGGGAATCTCCTGCAACTGCTCGGTGGCCCGCACAAGCAGTTCTCTTTCATGTTGTTCGATCCACTCGAAGCCGATCTCCTGTATCAACACGATGGCGGGACGCAGCGCAATCGCCTGGGCGATCGGCAAGGTTCCTGCTTCGAATTTTGCAGGGACTGCCGCCCAGGTGGAGTGATCCTCGAAAACCCGATCGATCATGTGTCCCCCTCCCAAGAACGGAGGCATCTGTTCCAGCAGTTCCTTTTTGCCGTACAGAATTCCCACGCCGGAAGGCCCGTATATTTTATGGCCGGAAAACGCGAGGAAATCGACCTGCTGCTTCACGACATCGATCTGTTGATGAACGATCGATTGAGCCGCATCGAGAATGAAAACCGCCCCGACCGAGTGGGCAGCCTCGGCTACCCGCTTCACCGGAATCGTTGCTCCGAGCACATTCGACATCCCGGTCAGACTGACAATTCTGGTTTTTGAATTGATCAACTTCTCGAAAGCGGGCATATCGAAACGGTGTTGTTCGTCGAGCGGGACATAGCGGATTTTTGCCCCGGTTTTTTGGGCGATCATCTGCCAGGGGACGATATTCGCATGATGTTCCATCCGGCTCAGCAGGATTTCGTCATTCGGTTCGAGTACATGACTTCCCCAGGCGTAAGCAAGCAGGTTCAACGTCATCGTTGTCCCTGCGGTGAAGACGATTTCCTCCTTCGATTCTGCCCCGATAAAGTTGCACACGGACTGGCGTGAAAGTTCGAGTTCGTCTTCAATGCGCTGTCCGAATTCATACACCCCACGATAGGCGTTGGCGTAGTAGTTGGAGTAGACTTCGAGTTCTTTATCGATAACGCATTTCGGTTTTTGTGCCGAGGCACCATTGTCGAGATAGACAACATGACGACCATGCGAATCAGATTGCTGCAATATGGGGAAGCGTTCGCGTATCAATTCGATTGCGGGGAAAGAGACAGGTGCCATCGGCAATCACGACCTCTCATCGGTGACTCATCAGTGACAAAATCAGTGACAAAATAATTCCTCTGTTTCTGATCGGCTTCTCGGTAGAAACAGCCTGAATACCGAATGATAACAGGCAGAGCGGAAAATGTATTCCCACTCTGCCTGGACAACTTCAAAAAAGCCGAATTACAAACGGATCAAAATTCTCCGAGGACATTCCCGTCGTTGATTTCTCCCAGTTCACGATAGGTATCGTAGAAGATATTCTCGCTCAGAAAGTGGACAGAACCGTCCGCCATCAAAAACTGGATTCCTCCCGTGTGCGGACTGGAAAAATTGACGATATGGTTCGTCGTGTTCGGCGTATGATTCATGGCCGGCATTGCCATGGGAGAGGTCATCGCCGGCTGTCCAACATGGCCCAGAACGAGAGAACCTTGCCATTCGGTCATCATGCCCATTCCCGCAGGGCGTTGCACATCAGGAATCGCCGCATACCACGTGGAATTGGCAGCGACCGCGGGAGCACCTTGTACAAAATTATGCGTGGAGGCACGCTCACCAACCATCATGCAGTTGCTTGTCCCGTCGGTCAGATCTCTCAATTTTGTGCTGCTGTTGCGATAGAAGAC
The DNA here is from genome assembly GCA_027000105.1 of Planctomycetaceae bacterium. GTDB lineage: Bacteria > Planctomycetota > Planctomycetia > Planctomycetales > Planctomycetaceae > Rubinisphaera. The sequence goes on from JALTOP010000006.1 coordinate 22,939, forward strand.
ACCCTTTCCCGCCGGTTTTCCCGGTGTCATCGAAACATTGCCATAACCGAGAACTCCGACGTAATTGGCAGAAGCAAGCTGGTAAGTGTCGGAGGATCCGTCGGTTACCGAAAAGGTCAGCGGAGCCGGATCGGATGGACAGAGAAAAACGCTGAGTGATGTCGTCGCGAGTCCGATATTCGGGGAATCGGTCGAATTCAGGTTGAAGTTCATGGAATCGTACAGCGGGGCCTGTTCCAACTGGGGTAAAATCATCGTCCCCCAGGCGAAACCGGGGCCACCCTGAGCCGCTTCCATCGAAGCCATGGCGCTGGCAGAAATGTTTCGCACGATGTACCCCGGAGGAAGAACTTTGAAGGTATCGTGATAGTTATGCAGAGCGACTCCGATCTGCTTCAATTTGTTTTTGCAACTGGAACGCCGAGCCGCTTCCCGTGCCTGTTGAACGGCCGGAAGCAGCAAGGCAACGAGTATGGCGATGATGGCAATCACCACAAGCAGTTCGATTAGTGTAAAGCCTCGTCGAGGCTGAGACCTTTTTTGGATATTCATTATTGGAATGACTCCCTGATAAAATGATGAATCGCTTTATTGAACGCGGAAGCAAATGCAACAGCCGTGCGCGGGCAATCGCCCTGTGCAGGAAACAGGAAGAACGCACGAACGCCGAAACAGGCGAAACACGCCCCGCACCGCTTCCTCACCGGACGGGCGGCGGGTGTTGGCTTCCGACAAAACCGGGCAGAAAGTCAGCAAGCCCCTTGCACCGGGTTACTTTCTGCAGATAAGTGCAAGCGAATTCAGTTGGGGAGGGGGAGGGATTGGCACATCCTGATGCTGCGGTGAAAGAGCCTGCATGTTACAGGCGACCCCAAGACCGGGGGATTCCTGCAATTTCGGTTTATGCAAAGTCCCATCGTAAGGCTTGTTCAGCACGATTTGTTCCAGTGAATTTTTGCCGCATTGGCAATCGGCACGGTAGGAAGCAGAGCGAGATTCCTCCCGGCTGCAGCAGCAACTTTCGCCTGAACAGCAACTGCCCTGTTGGGAGCAGCAGCCATTTTGTTTGAGTTTGCACCGTTGCCCGGTTTGGCAACCGCATTTGCACTCTGGATGCTCATGCTTCAGATCGACCGCGAGCATCCCCACGGTTGTGGCGGAAAACCACAACAGCAGGAAAAGCGAAAACGCCAATCGCCCGATATCTTTCCGTCTTATTGAAGCCAGCCAGCTCATATCAAAAACTGCCACGCATCCCACAGGACATTCGTTTTGTCGCCATCTGTCAGACACCGTCTGTCACGGGAAATGAATCACTCGAATTGACAGTCCATCTCCCCCATGGCACGACAACAGCCCGGCGCGGCTGGTCAGTTCTGGCCACCGTAACCCAAATGAGATTTTCAAAAGCTGTCGCGCCGTTCGTAAACGTCAACCGTCGGTAGTATGAAGCTATTCTATCCATAGCAGCAGGCGGAATCAAAGGATAATCCGGTTGATCCACTCAATCTGTACGTTTTGATTGATCGAAACGGGCAATCGCCGCAAAAGGGCTGTTCATTTGAATGACAGATCAGATTCAGGCAGCCAGGCGGATTGGCTGTTCGGCAGGAGATTCTATTTGATTCTTCCTGCTCTCTGGACCGGCGATTGAAGCAAGAATGGCCGGCAACAAAATGACAGAGACGAGCAGGCAACTCGCAATCCCGATCATGACAACCAGCCCCAGTCCGGCCAACCCTTTATGCGAGGCCAGAGCGAGCGAGCCGAAGCCGATCATTGAAGTCAGCGAAGTCAACAGTAGCGCCCGCCAGGTGTTGGCAGACATCAGATACCGGCCCGTTGAACGTCTGAAATCATGAACGACATGCACGCCGTCATCAATACCGATTCCCATCACCAGGGGTAACGCAATCAGATTGGCCGGAGTGAACGGAATATCAAAGGTGGCCATTGTGCCCAGCAGCATGCAGGCTCCCAGTAACGGGGGCACAATCGCCAGCAAGCCAATCAGGCACTCCCGTTTTTCGATCAGCAAACTGATCAGGACAACAGACGCCACAAAGGCCCCCAAAAGCTGGAGAGGCGAAAGAGATTCCCACTGGATAACTCCCTGCGAATTGCCAAGAAAGATGAGCATCCCCAGCACCGGAACAGGAATCGACCAGGAGAGCAGTGACGTCTTCAACCGGGTCACGTCCAGCAGCAAGACCAGAATAATGGCCAACGCCGCATAGATCGCCGCATCGGTATAGCTTTGCTTGAGCTGACGCGAGGCTTCATAATTTTGAAGAGGTGTTCCCGTTACCCGTTCATCAACAGAACGCAAATCATGGACAAATTTTTCCAGCGGCTGTTCACTCCAGATTTCTCCTTTGGGATAAATCTGCAACAGCCAATCTCCCTGCTTGTTCATGAATCGTGATTTCAACGTCTGCTGGATTTCTTGCTGCTGGTTGAGTTGATTCGAGAGTTCCGCGGTCTGCATGCGAATTTCAGACCAAAGTGAACGAATCAGCTCCCGTTCGACGGAATCCAGAATTTGAATCTGAACTTCGAAAGGTTGCCGGGAATAGAAATCCAGAAAGTGATCGAGTTGCAGACGAATCTGCGTTGCCGTAACGCTGGTTTTGCTCTCCAGTTCATCAAGCATCGTTTCAAGGAACTGGCCCATCTGTGCCGGATTGTTCGGAAGCAGATGTGTCGGCGGAGAAGAAATTTTCCTGACCTGTTCCATCAATTCGGAGAATTGCTCCAGGGATGCTTCACTCTGTCCGGTCAGGTTATGGGAAGCGAGTTCCAGAACATCCGAGACCGTTGGAAGATCACGAAACCGCCGGGCCATTTCGATTGCTTCTGCCCGTGTCGAATACCAGGCGACTGCGTAGAGGATATCCCCCCGGCTTTCCGCGATCAATTTCTGTTGTGTTTCGACTGCTGGCAGATTATCCGGCTGCATATTCAAAAGATTGGAGTCATAAACGACACGACAATGCAGCGATGCGTCCTTGGCTTCCCAGCCCTGAAGGCAAAGCAGCAGAACCGGTGTCGAAAAAAGAATAACCGTTGGCAATGATTGTCGGCTGATTACTTTGCGAAGCCAGTTGCATGAAAAGATGTTTCCTTTTTCCCCTGCAGATCCATTTTCGCCTGCAGGTAGAGGCACAATCAGGGCTTGTCTGTCTTTCCGCTCCGCCAGAGCGATTAGCGCGGGGAAAACGAGAAATGTCGCCAGGGCGGCCAGCAGAACGCCACAGCCCGCAATAATTCCCAGTTCGGCGACACCGGGGAAGTCCGTCACCCCCGCACATAAGAAGGCGATCGATGTGGTCACCGCCGCGGTGATGATTCCCTTGCCAACCGTATCGCTGGCCAAGGAAATAGATCGAATCACTCCCTCGTTCTTTTCGCGATACTCCAGGTAACTGGATAACAGATGAATGCCAAAGTCGATCCCCAAACCGACGAGAATGGCCGCAAATGCCATCGATAGAATGTTCAGGTGTCCGATCAGAACGGTGGTCAAACCTAGCGTCCACAACATGCTGATCCCCAAGGTAATGCAGCAGGCGACGGGCAATCTCAATCCGTGAAAACCGTACAAAAGCAGGATGACAACACCCCCGAAAGAGACGGCAGAGGCAATCCCCATATCATATTGCGATCGCGACATCTCCTCATATTCCAGTTCCGGAATGCCTGTCAGACCACAATACAGACCGGGAAATCGCTGACGGGCAGCCTGCAAAAGACGGTTGATTTCCTGCAGAGACTTCCGATATTTCGCCGATCCCGATTCCTTTTCAGCTAACGGAACAACACTGATCAACTCGCGCTTCGTCTGATTCTCGGTCTTCTTCGACAGAAGGTACTGGTTCCAAAGACGCGTTGGGATGGGAGGGCTTTCAGGGAAGTATTCTTCGTATGAAGTATCGATCGCCCGTAGTGATTTTTCCAGCCCATGAACAATCCGATTGGTCACCGGCAGTTCGGATGAAGATTCTGTTTCCGGCTGTTGTAATTCCTGCCGAGCTACTCCCAATAACGCCTGCAGTGGCGATACCTGCTTCGATGTTGCCTGAACAGTCATCGCGATTTGCAGGTCAGCCTGTAACTGTTCGGGACGGATTGACCTGCCAGTCAATTCCTGTTCTGTTCGAGTTGTCACCGCCGATTGGGACAGGACTTCCTCAAACAATTCCGGTCGGGCTTTCAGTTCGCGAACAATCCACTTTTGCGACTGGGCCAGTTCGCTCCTGTCGTCACTTTCCAGCAGTATCAGCAGTTCATTTGTTTCACGAAACCGCTCACAATATTCCAACCAGCGGCGATGAAAACTTTCCCTGGGACTGATTAAATCCGAACGATCCGATTTGAATTCCAGACCAACCAGAATAACAACAAGACACAGGGCGCAACTGAACGTGGCCAGCAGCAGCGATTTCCAGGGATGCGCGGAAACCTGCGAAGTGATTCGACCGAGCAAACGCAACCGGGTAACGTGATGAAGATCATCCTGAGACAAAGTGGCATCCTGCTTCCGAAAGAACCGGCGACATCATAAAGAGCATCTCGTGAGGGTTAGAAATCAAAAACACGATTTGGTGAAAGCGGTTCGTCGTCGGTTTCGGAGGCATCGTCACGATTGCCCGATGAATGACTCGGGGGAAGATCAAGCCGGATTGGCTTCTTCTTGAAAGCTGTCGCCACAGGCTCCGTCTGCAGAGCAAGTTCAACGCCCCGTTCTTTTCGCGGATTGGCCGTCCGCTCTGTTTTGTGACTTATTTTTGTTGTTGTCTTTTTTTTGCGGGGGAGAAGATCAATCCCGACCCAGGGGCTACTCGAACCACTGCTGTACTGGAACATCGTTCGCCCGACTTCGCAACCGCACAACCCGACCACAAATCCGAACAAAACAAACATGGACAGAGCAGGATTTCTCCGCCAACGATGTACCCTTCCTGATATCATGATCATCCTTCCCTGAATGATTCTGTAACCTGAATGATTCTGTAACCCGATGCCCCGCCAAAACTCGATTCGGAGCCGTTGCACGATACCGCTGCACTATTTCGTGACAGAACCATCCTCGTTCTTCTGTTGTTCGCGAGCAGCCGCCTCGGCTTCGTAATCGACATCGGGTTCGTATTGGCCGGATATGCTATTGCCTGAAAAGAGAGAGGGCAAGCTGGGCGGTCTCATTCCGTGCGCACAACCCGAAAACAGACCAGCCAACATCACACCCAACAACGCGCATCTTTTCAGCGCACGTCTTTTCGTGACACCTGTTTTCATGTACGAAGTCTGGCCGGGCGAAATATCCAATCGCCTCCAATAATCGCAGTTCATAACAACATCCTGTTGAATACAGCGACAGCTTGACAGAGTCGAATCAATACGCAAACGAGACAATGCGCAAAACGACACAAAACGCGACAGGGGATGTTAAACAAAATTGGTAAAATACTGGAAGATCTGATTCCCGTAACAATCCCGCGCATTCAACAGATACCCGATGTTGCCCAAACGCTACATGTACCACTCGGGCAACAGTGACGTAACCCCTGTAGTAACAGTCTGTTACAATTCATGAAGATGACAGCGGCGCAAACGAGTTGATTTTTTTCACCACGCAGTGAAAAAGAGGCTCTTTTGTCTTTTTTACTTTGCGAATTTTCCTGGATATTCGTAACCCATTCCTGCAAAAGGAGATGCGACATAATTATCCCCATGTTTCCCGTCTGCTCCATCTTGCCTGTCAGTTTTGGCATACAGAGTGCTTTACATGATTATCAACGTGAGTCACACACTTCGAACGACTCAAAAAATCATTCACACCTTGAAAACTGGAGACACACCATGACGACTCTCATCAACAAACTGTACAACGACGAAGCCGGCTTCATTGTTTCTGCGGAACTCGTTCTGATTTCAACCATCTGCGTGCTCG
>JALTOP010000007.1 GCA_027000105.1 Planctomycetaceae bacterium
AAAACAGCATCAAACAGACAGGAAGCAGGAAAAAATTTCGTAGTCGCATCATCAGGATCCTTTTCATCATGGCGAACCGGGCGGGTGGCGATTGTTGCAGGATTGGCAATACACAACAAAGCATCAACGCTTGACGATGTATTGTAGCGACGATCGATTCAGGAATCGAGGATGCGCTCGTAGACGGCTCGAATTTTTCGAGACATTGTCTGATGCCTGAAGGTGTCGGTAAATTTTTCCCGGCCGGTCTGTCCGAACCGTTCCCTCAATTTTCGATCGTTGATCAATCTGACCAGTGATTCGGTCAGGCCTTTCATGTCGTTTCGAGGAACGAGAAAACCGGTTTCGTTGTTGATGACAACCTCCTTTGCTCCATCGATATCGAAGCTGATCACGGGTTTGGCTGCGATCAACGCCTGGGGAAGAACGCGGGCCAATCCTTCCCATTGGGACGTATGCACCAGAATGTCAAGAGAGTGCATCAATCCGGGGATTTCGGTGGGGGGAACCAGGCCGGTGAAAATGAAGTGTTTTTGAAGGCCCATCGTTTCAATTTTTTGCTGGAACTGTCGTTTGAGGATCCCGTCACCAACGAAGAGAAACCTGGCGTGCGGGCATTGATTCACAACATCTTGAGCAACGGCCAGAACGGCCTCGTGTCCTTTGAGGGGGAAAAGCCGTCCGATTTTTCCGATGAGAATATCGTCTGGCGAAAGTCCCCAGGCGGCACGTTGTTCGTCGCGTTTGGTGTCGGTTGCCAGAAAGGGATCGACGACGAAGCCGCTGTGAATTGTCGTGTAATTTTCCGGTTTACCAATTCCGGCGGCAAGATACTGTTCAGACATTGCGTCGGCGACAGAGATCGTATGACTGGTCCAGCGGGCTGCCAGTTTTTCGCTCCATTGATAGGCACGATACAGAAAAGGGTGTTGACCGTAATGAAACGCGGCTCCGTGAATGGTATGAACGCAGGGGATCTTCAATGTAAAAGCGGCGCGGCGGCCCAGAATGCCCGCTTTCGAGCTGTGCGTGTGGACGATGTCCGGTTGCAACTGACGAAGATGTTTCTTCAACTTTCGATAGGCAACCAATTCACGGATCGGATGGATGTTGCGGCGAAGTTCATCGAGAATGATCAGGTTACACCCCGACTTTTCAGCACGGGGGATCAAGCTTCCTTCCGGCCCCAGGGGCGGCCCGGTAATCAGCGTTACTTCATCGCCAAATTCGCGGATGTGATCTTCCACGGTGTGAACCGTATTTTCCTGTGCTCCCCCCACGATGAGCCTGGTGATAATGTGAGCAATTTTCAACGGTCTATTTCTTGGATCTCGCCACGATGTTTGAAAATGTAAAAGGCGTCTACTCCGGTCAGCTGGATAATTTTCAACGACTGGAAAGTCTTCAATTGATGCGTATATCGCAGTCGGGTAACGATTTTTTCAATCGGTCGGCTCCCGATTGAGTCACGCCGGTTTGTGTCATTTCCACTTTTTTCAGAGACTTCATTTTTTCCAGCGTTTCAATTGCCGAGTCGGTTATCTTCGTCTCATTGAGAATTAAAACAGACAGATTATTGAATGATGCGAGGTTGGGGATTTCCCGGTCGGTTATACCTGATTGTGCCAGATTCAGCGAGACGAGCAGTTTCGGGTTCGGAAGCAGGCGAAGCGAGTCTCCTGTTGCGGCGATATCCCGTAGCGTCAGCTTCTTCAGGCGGTCGAACTTTTCGAGGAATTGAAGCCCCGCATCGGTGATTTTGGGAGTCTGGTACAGTGTCAAATCGACCAGGGATAGATTTTCCAGTGGTCGAAGCCCGGCGTCACTCAAATTGCAGTTGTCCAGCGACAGGCCCTGCAGTGTTTTCATTTTCGCCACCAGTGGGATGATGGAATCATCGATCAACCCGCCGCCGATCTTCAGGTTTTTCAGGCTGGATTTCCCGGCAACCATTTCGATACCTGCACGCGTCAGTTTCCGACAGTTGCGGATATCGAGTTCACTCAGGTGAGGGAGTTGCAGGATCATTTTCAGTCCCGCATCACTGATGTTGCAGCCCGATACCCGGACGGCACGCAAT
>JALTOP010000008.1 GCA_027000105.1 Planctomycetaceae bacterium
GCACGGTCAAATAATCGACCAGCCTGAAATCCTGAAAAATGATCCCCATTTTCTGCAGACGACGGGATTCGCGTTCCTGATCGCTACTTCTGCATTGATCGTGACCGAAAACCTCAACTACGCCCGAAGAAGCCGTTTTGTAGCCGGAAATGAGAGAAAGCAAGGTTGTTTTTCCGGAACCGCTTGGCCCCGTAATCACCACTTTTTCACCACGAACCAGTTGGAATGAATCAATTTTCAACTGGAATTGCCTGTCAGCCGTCTGAAAGCTGACGTTTTCCATCCGCACCTGGTGTGACGAGGTTTGTTTCTCTGTCTGAACTACTGAAGTCATTGATTCGCTGATAAACCATTCCCGACCGCGATTGCAGTTGCGGTCGCATAAAGCTTGCAATGAGAAATCGAAAGCAGAACCTGTTCAATCCCCAGACGCTCGGCAAATTGCGCTGTCGAACCGGACAGTTCAACCACCGGCTTGCCACTCGACTGCGAGACGACTTCAATTTCTGTCCAGTGAATCCCTTTAACGAACCCGGTTCCGAAACATTTCATGACCGCTTCTTTTGCCGCCCAGCGGCCGGCGTAATGTTGAGCGGAATTTTTTTTGGGCCGGCAGTAGTCTATCTCAGCCTGTGTGTAAATGCGATTCAAAAACGCATCGCCATGTCGTTGGATCATACCGGCGATGCGTTCGGTTTCGGTAATATCTGTCCCCAGGCCAAGAACATGCATTTCAGTTTATTTTTTATCCTCGCTTTTATTTTTTTCGCTTCCGTTTTCTTTCCGGGCTGCCTGACCGTGCTGACTGTGGTCGTGCTCTGCTGCCTCGTCTTCACCGTCTGCTCCCTCACCACCGTCTTCCTGCTCAAGCTGGTCTGCACCGCACCAGGTTCTGAGGGCATCGAGATCTTCATCCGTCAAAACCGCTTCCGGGTGGAGGGGCAAATAGAACCACAAGGGCATCTCGCCCGATTCGATCGACTCCCAACATTCATCCAGAAACATTTCGGGAGTATCTTCCTCATCGTAGTCCTCCCCCCATTCGGAAAAGTTTAACCGCTCGCGTCCCTGTTGGACATCTCGCGCAACAAGAATGGAAGCAGGAGCAACATAACTGTACCAAAGCCATTTTGTTTCGTTGGAATGACAATCGTAACAGGCACGCCGCAGAATCGCCTTGATGTTATCCGGAGCGATAATATCTGCCACCACTTCCGGATTGCTGCGATCCACCGGATAGAGCTGGAGAGCAAGAAACAGAATCAACAGCAGAACCAGAACGATACGCCCCCAAGGTAATTTCTTTTTATCGTTTTGAGAAGCATTTTCGGCACTTGGGACTCTGTCTTCAGATGATGTTTTATCCATGGTAAAACTCCTGTCAAAAATGTGGCGGGCGTTGGGCAAACTGTTCCGGTTATTCAGCCGTCAGCAAGGGCCAAACCTTGAAAGTCCCTGCTCGAAATCGACCATCACAGCCTGCCAGGTGGGAATACCAGTTGTCCTGTCTTCTTGTTACCGACTTGTAATCGAACCTGTAACCGAACCAAGACCGCCGATACTCATCGCAGCCGATTCTGCATGAAAGCTCTGCAAGACGATCCTGCATTAACAGTTACCCGCACAATATAACAGAAAAGAAAACCAGAATACAGGATATTTTCATCGAAATAAACAGCATCTTGCCCGTTGCAAACAGCGCAAGAAAAAGCGGGGCAGTGAAAACCACCCCGTTTGGTATCGAAAAATCAAACAGAAAGAAGGAGCGACAAATGATGCAGGAGAGCGCAAACGAAGCGATCGATGGGAACAGTCTCCCCAGCCCGTTTCCAGAATGGATGGCAGGGCTGGAGATTTCTCAGTCTTTGCGCTTTTTGAAACCGATCTCCATCAGAATCGCAGGTTGTAGTCGAGTGTGAGACGGTTATCCAGCAGATCGTTTCGACTGGAAACGGGAATTTCGTAAGCCAGTCCCATTTCGGAAAGACCGGAAACCCGCATCTTCATCCCGAAGGCGGCTGTCACAATGTTGTTTCCGGCGACATCGTTGGCCCCCCGATTGATTAAATCACCGCCTTCAAGAGTAGATAACGCGGCAACGTTGCCCCCTTGAAACCAGTTGTACCAGTTGACTTCACCCAGCAGATAAAACTTCTTGCTGACCTGATAATCAAGATGATTGGACCAGTAGAACATCTTGCTTCCCAAAGCCGCATTAGCGGGGAGGCGGAATCCGGTACTGGTCAAATAATGGGATTTACAGCCAATTCGCTTCCCTCCCGAAACATAAAGATGGAAGTCCCCATCTCCCTGCGCCTGCAATGTTCGGGTCGATCCGACAGGCATGATGTAAGCAAAACCTGCAGAGAGCAGCTTTCCTTCCCGGGAATCCTGAACGATATTATATTTCAATCCCGCAGAAACATCGGCCCAACCATCCAGAACCAGTGGATTCGAGGAAGTCACAAATCCATCATTGGAAGCGACAATCGAAAGGCGGTCTGTCAGAGATGCCCGAATCTGGGCGGCAAACACATTCAACGTGCCAGCGAATGCCCCGCGCGGAATACGCTGATTCAAGTAGATGAAATGAATTTCTGTCAGATTACGGGGGTCTTCAAAAAAAAGCGGATTGGACATTGGACTGACAAAATCACTGAAACAACGGTTTGTCGGTTGAATAAAACCGAACAACTTTCCGTCACCGCCGTCACCGACGCAACTGTCATCCAGGCAACAATCATCGACACAATAATCGTCGCTTGAAAAATTGCAGATGCGCTCCAACCACCCCAGACCTTCCCGAGAACCCTCATCGACACAGGAGTCATCCGTGCACGTACCTTCAACACAACTATCGTCACAAATTCGTTTCAATGAAAATGGCCCATTACCAGCGGAAACATGTTGTACCGACGCAATTGCCAGTACACAAAAGGCCAGCATAAAAGTTTTTATTGTCTTCATTTCCTTCTTCCTGAATCTGAAATGCAAAAATCAAACAACGAACGCCCCACCATCACAATCAAAACGCGCCCGGTAGTAAGGCAAAGACTCATTTCCAGCCGGCAATTCCCAAAGCAGCCAATCTGAGGACTTATTCTGAGGTCTCCAGCGGTGCAATAACCCTTTTCAGCACGTCTTTATCGAAAGCATCGTCTGAACCGGCAGCAACAACTACTTTTTGGAAGCAACGGACTGTAATTCCTGAAATGCGTGTCACAGTCAGGGGCTTTAGGAAAATTGGGTTATTTGAAGAAGAGATTTAGCATTTAATACTGTTTTAAATGTCCTGCCCAAAAAAGAAATAGTTTTCCAGGCTGATTTCATCCGGCTGATCGATCCTATCTTGTTTTATAAATACATGTTACAACTATTCTGCCCCCATGAATAGGCGTTGACCCATTCTGGAAATCTCCCCTATACTCCGCCCCTTAGACTGCGGTTAGTCTGCACTTCTTTTCGGTCTCATTGTACTTACGTCGTCAAAGATTACGGAGAGTGCGCCATTTCCCGGGCTATGAACGTCGGTTTTGCTGGTGGAAAAACCGGCATTATCAGGTTCGCTCCCCTTTCATTTTGAATTGTCCTACCTGAATGTCCTCTGAAACATTTTCCCTGCGGAGATTGTTATCGTGGCCGGTCTGTCGATCGGTTCTGGTCACTCTCTGCGCGTGGTTATGTTTTCTTCCGGGGATTGTCCGAGGGCAACAGGTTTCAGTGAATGAGCCGAGGCGACTTGATCCGCAATCAGTTACAGGAGGAAGCGTCACCTCACTCGATCCTGTTTTCATTTCCTGTGATTATCTTTACGAACAGACGCCGCAAACGGTTGACGTTACCGAACGCTTGAATGGAAACAGTCTGTCAACTTCGCCCTCTGTTCCCCCTGATGCGGAACGAGTTTTCGTTCTGTTGGGAAACGGTCTGGTGCGGCAGGGGAAAAGGCAGTTGCGAGCCGAAGCAATCGTCCTCTGGAAAATCGTTGAACAGCAGGCAACGGGTACGATCGAACGAATAATCGTTTATGCCAAAGGCAATGTTCAACTTTCGGATCGCTCAGTTCCAGATCGACCGCTGCTTCTCGAACTGATCACTTCCCGCGAAGTCGAAATGCTTTCCCGTTACCAGATTCCGAAACAGGAAAAAGTCCCCGCGCTGGTTCCCACTTTGCTGAAAGAAGCACGAGTGGCGCGTCAAAAAATGGCGGGTGAACTGATGGCTCAACTCAAGGATCGTTCGAATCCCCCCGTGCAACAGCCGATGCAGGGGCCAATGATCGATTTTGATTCCCTGCATCCGGTTCCCAAACCGATCACCGGTCGCCGCGTGACAATCTCTCCCCGCAGTTTCGGCATTGGGATAAATGTGGAAAGTTTTCCTTCTGAAAATCGTACGCCTCCAGAACAAGTGACGATCATTTCGCAGGGAGTGAATATCGTGATCGAGGGAATCCGCGAAGCGCAGGGGATCCCCGTCGGTACGCTTGATATCTCAGCCGATCAAGCCGTCATCTGGACCGAAGCGAATGCTGATGGAACATTCGAACTGGATATGTACCAGGATAGTGACGCTCCTCTTCGAATTTATCTGGAAGGGAACATTGAGGTTCGTCAGGGGAATGTCGTCACCCGGGCTACACGTGCCTATTACGATATCCGTGAAGATCGTGGCATTCTGCTCGATAGCGAACTGCGTATGCACCTGCCGGAACTTGATGGAGATATCCGTCTGCGAGCCGGGCGCATCAGACAACTTTCCCATGAAAGTTTCCATGCGGAAAATGCGTGGGTCAGCGCGAGTGAATTCGGTGTTCCGACTTACCGGGTCGAGTCGGACGACATCTTTCTGGAGAACCGTTACGATCGTGGCTGGCTAGGCAAAGGTGATGCAGAAATCGATCCACAAACAGGACTGCGAGTACCGAAAGCCAGACCGTGGATTACCAGTTTGAACAACCGCCTGCGTTTGGGCGAAGTCCCGGTTTTCGCTTCTCCATTTCTTAGCGGGCCGGCCGAATCTCCTCATATTCCACTGCAAAGTATCACATTCGGCCAGGATCGCATTCTGGGTGGGCAACTGAAAACGAAATGGGATGTACCGAGCCTGTTGGGGCTGCAAACTTCCGCAGGGCTCGACTGGAAAATGCACGCCAATGTTTATACCGAGCGTGGTTTCTGGCTCGGCAACAGTGTCAACTACATGGGTATTGAACCGTTGGGGAGTCCGGGAAGCTTTTTCGGAGAATCCGAAGCGGTCTGGATCAACGATTTCGGTCAGGACAATCTTGGATGGGATCGCCGGAATCTCGACGTTGCTTCGAACACACGTGGACGTGTCCTGTGGCGACATCGCCAACAACTGACCAATTCGCTTTCGCTGACCGGAGAAGTCGGCTTTTTGAGTGATCGCAATTTTCTGGAACAGTATTACGAAAACGAATGGGATCGCGGGAAAGATAATGAGACGCTGCTCAACCTGAATTATCAAAACGACAATATCGCCGCCTCGTTGATGACACGCGCCCAGGTAAATCAGTTTGAATACGACACCCAATGGCTTCCCAAAGGGAAACTGACCATCCTGGGAGAACCGCTTCTTTGGGATCGGCTGGTTTACAGTTCAAGTTCTTCTGCCGGTTATGGACAACTGAAACCGGGAGTGGCACCGACCGATCCGAATGACCTGTTCGTTCCGCTCTGGTATGCCCCGGCTGCTCAGGGCGCGGTGCTGACGACACGTCACCAACTGGCTGCTCCGTTCAATTTGGGAGCGATCAAACTCAATCCCTACATTCTGGGGGAAGCGGCCTACTGGCAGGATGACGGTTTCACCAACCATTCCCTACAGCGATACTATGGCAGTGCGGGAATCAGCGCCAGTTTGCTGCTCGCCAAATATTTTCCCGATATTCAAAGCAGAATTTTCAATCTGAATGGATTGGCCCACAAACAGGTAATCGGGATCGACTATTACTACGCAGATTCTTCACAGGATTTGGCGAACGTCCCCCAATACAACGAGTTCGATGAAAATTCGCAGGAACGGTTCCGCACCCGCCTACTTTTCAATTCGTTCGGATTGCTCAATTCCACGCTGTTGCCCACGCAATTCGATCCGAGAAAATACGCCGTCCGTACCGGTGCAGCCCGCAATGTCAGCTCCCCCTATTTCGAACTCGTCGATGACCAGCAGGTCATGCGGATGACCTGGAATCATCGCCTGCAGACGAAAGTCGGGCCTCCGGATCATCAGCGCATCAAGGATTGGATGAAACTCGACCTCGGACTTTCCTATTTCCCCAATGCCAGGGACGACAATTTCGGCGAATCTTTCGGTCTGCTGACAGCCAACTATGTCTGGGATGTCGGAAATCGAACCAAGCTTCTTGCCAACGGTCAATTCGACTTTTTCGACAACTCGCCCCAATTGTGGGACGTCGGTTTTCTGACGCAGCGAAGCACACGGGGCAGCATGTATCTGGGTTATCGTCAAATTCAAGGAGGCTCTATCGACAGCCAACTGTTGACCGCCAGTGCCAGCTATGCGATGAGTCCGAAATGGATCGCCACCTTCGGAACCGCGTACGATATCGCGGAACGTCAAAATCGTGGACAATCGCTGACAATTACCGGAATCCGATCCGACTTCATGATCAGCCTCGGCTTCTCTATTGACAGTAGCAAGGGAAACGTCGGTATCGGCTTTATGATCGAACCATTTTTGGGAAAGCGTGATGCTTCCTCCAACCAACTCAGTTCTCTGTTAAGAACACGTCAACAGTGAGCACCAAAGCAATGAGCACCAATCAGCCAACAATCGATAAACTCGGCAATGCCGACTGGAAAGCGTCAGACCGCCCGCGCGAACGATCTTCCTGGAGAAGGCGACTGGCGGAAACGGAAAGAGGATTCACGGCCTGTTTTCGGGCCAATTCCTCGATGTTCTTCTACTTCTTCACCACGTGCACGATTATCAGTATTGCTTTCGTCCTGGGGCTCTCCGGGTTGGAATGGGCGCTGCTGAGTTTCGCAATCACCACTGCCCTGTGCAGTGAGGTGCTCCACTTCAGCATCCAAAAAATTCTGGAGCAGGCACAGGAGCAGATCCCCCGTAACATCCACCAGTTTCTGACGATGACAAGAGCAGCCTTCATGCTGCTGCTGGGCGGTTCCAGCCTGACCATCCTGATTTTGCTGGGGGCAAAGTTCCTCGAAGTTTATTACCACAATTTCTAGGGGGTGACCAGTTTCGATGTCGCATTGGTACCGGTTTGAACCGCTTCCATTTGAATCACCATTTCGGCATGTTTCTTGAATTGGTCTCTGGGATCGATCACATTTTTCTCTTCACGATCAATTCGAACAGACCATTTAACCGGGCCGAATGGCGCTTTTTCATCGACCCAAAGTTGAGTCTGGTTGGTCGTTCTCGAAGAGCGATCTTCTATCACAAATGAACTGTCGATGCGACTGGCCTGAAATGTCCCTGCGGGAACGGATACTTCCTCCGGATTGTTCACTTTTGCATCGACACTAATGTAAACCTGCGAAATGATCGGAAAGATTTGGAGAACCTCTGCCTTCATTTCCTCGACCTTGCCCGCATCAAACTGTCGATATCCCTTCACGATCGGAATGAAAGCCAAAGGAACGTCCGCCTTGAGAGATTTTTTTCCGGTGACGACAGACTCGGGAACAAGCACTTTGTACTGCCGTTTCGATCCCGGCCCCACTTCCAGTTGACCATCAACCTGCTGCCCGGTCATCACTTCAAATTCCAGCCAGACACAAGTCTGTTCCTTCCCCTGATACTCGGCTTGCTCCCGCTCCAGAGATCGAATTTCGAGTATCCGCTGCCATTGCAGGCTTAAATCACCCTGTTCACTTTGCGGACGAAGTGTCACTTGCCGATATTGTCCGGAATACCTGACCCAACTGCCACTTTCAGGCAAATTCCATAACAAGCCTTGTGCCCGAGCGGAAGAAACAGTTCCCGGCAAAAGAGAGACTATCGCCAGCGAACATACCAGCGAACATAATCGACTCCCCAATCGACCACCAAGAACTGAAATGATTTTTTTTCCGATATTCAATTGAACTTCTCCAGATTGCTATCAACCGATTTTCCGCGTCATGCCATTTTCTGTGTCAAGCCATTTTCCGCGTCAAGCCAATCGTACCAGTTCAGCTTTTGAAGGGAAAGTAGACCGCCCGCGATCCCCACCGATCTGTCAAGTCATCCAGAAGTGCTCGCTTCAAAACAGCGTAACGATCACGCGACCACTAATAATGTCGTCTCCGCAGAGACAAAATGCAATCCTTTCGTATTCAACAAAGACAAATCCTGAAAAAACCTTCGACTTATCCGCTCCAGTCAAAGGTGAACTTCCCTCCGATCTGCTACAACCTGAATAACAGATACAATCTGATCAAACAATTCGGT
>JALTOP010000009.1 GCA_027000105.1 Planctomycetaceae bacterium
GTTTGGCGGCTTGGGTGTTCTGCTTGATTATCTTGGAATTTCGGCGGGGTTCCCGATAGGTGCGGGCCTGGCTCTGCTCTCCATTCTGGTTCTTGCACCGCAAGCAATGTCTCATCTGGCCATGCCAGTGGAGCAACCCGGTTGGTTTGTCCACAAGATATTTCCGAGTCTGCGCATCAGTTTTTTGCCGGGAGTGATGTGGGCGATTCTGTTTGTAATCGTCAATCTTCCTCTGTTTGGAGCGATCGCCACCGTCTATTTTGTCGGGGGGCAGAAGATCGAAAACTTTGTCGCTGTAAGAAAAGAGGAAGGGAAAATTCATACCGCCAAAGTGATGCTCGACAAAGCGGAAGGAGCCTCATCGGAGGAACGAAAAAATGAACTGATCGAAAAATATTCCGACGATGCCACTTTGGAGGCTCCCGAAAAAGACTGGAATGCGTTGACTCTGCCCCTTTCCCTGGGAGTGATCAGCTGTTTTTATCTCGGGTTTACCAGTCTGGTGGTAGGGCGGGCCAATGGTCTGTTCACATTCCATCTGAAAAAAGCGTTGAACCTGATTGCCTCTGTCAAAGAGAAGAAATATGTCCGACAGGAAAAAGAAGAAAAGATCCGTACACGCCGGACAACCTTGCCCGCTACGAGCTACAAACGGGTGATTGCGATCATTACCGATGGTGTGATCCTGAATTTCATCGTCACCCCGATCATTGCGATTGCTCTTTACGTGATGTCATCTTTGGATGTGGACTTTGAGTCTCCAACCGTCATGATGTCCATACAGATTGGTTCCAGTATCCTGGAATTGATTGTAGCCGGGATTTACTTTGCAACCGGCGAAGCGGGTGTCGACCAGGCGACATTCGGAAAGAAAACGATGGGGTTGTATGTCTGTGATGATGAATATCGCCCCATTTCCACGCTTCAGGGATGGGGAAGATACCTCGGCTATACTTTCCTGACTCCGCTGACATTATTCATCAGCGTACTGATGGCACTGTTTCGCGAAGACGGAAAAACATTGCACGATCTGATTACCGGCACTCAGGTTCGTATGGACAAGGTCAAGAAAAAAAAGAAATCGGAGGAAGCTCAGGAATAAATCACGTTTCGATAGCACCGGTGAAAAACGGAAGAACCTGTTTTGCGTAGTGATTGCATTTTTCGGCACTCACTCTTTCCACCACGCTCTGTTCTTCCGGATGAACTCTGTAATGGCTTGATACTTGGGGGCGGTATTTGTTTCCTGATGTTCGGTTTCCAGCATTCCCCAACTGCCGTATTTGCTGGGATGGGCGACACTGGAAAAGACGGTAAACAGTTTTCCGCCAGCCGCTTTCCAACTGGCCAGATCTTCCAGATAAAGCTGCTTCATTCGGGGATCGCGGTTCGCCGAGATGAACAGTTTTGTTAACGCCTCATTGTTCTGGGCGGGACCTGCACCAACCAGATGCTGTCCTCCTTCGTAGGAAATGACCTGCAAATGCGCTTTGTCCGCCATTGCAACGACAGCTTCGATTTTCTTCCGATTCTCCGCGATACTTTTTCGACATTCACGAAAAATCTGGTCGAGTGACATTTTTACCGTTTGGCTGGCCCGATTTGGCCTGCCCAATTGACCGCCAAAGTAGGGGGCGATGGCGATCGCATCGGCCTGTTTCCAGGCATTGTTGAATGTCATGACCTGTTCACTGACCCATGGGTTGGCCGATTGGCTTCCCAACACACGAACCAATCGACCAGTTCCGCCAAAAACGTCTTCCCAGATTTTGAAGATTTCCACAGATCGTTTTGAATGATAGAACAACTGGGCCTGAAACGCGTTGTTGGAAAGCTTCAGTTCCCGTCCGCGTCTGGCTGCGTATTGTGCCTGTGGGAACTGCCCGTTCCAGACTTCGTTGGAGTGCTCGAGATAGATTTTGCGATCTGGCCCCAGTTTTTCTTTTGTCATTAGAGCGAACTGCCGAATGTAATCGTCACTGGCCAGATGAGGCATACAGAACCAGGGGTCTGCCTCCAACTTGTTACAAAGGGCGATCATGTATTCCAGCGAAACTCCTTTTCTCGCCTGGGAAGAATCGGTCGGCCTGGGGCGCTGCGACCATTCTCGAATTTCCGAACCGTTGGTCTCCATCCAGTCCATAAAACGGATGACACGAAACTGGCGGCAGCGGTTGACGAAGTGCGGATAAAAAGGATCTTTTTGCCATTTGTCCTCAAAGCCCGGCATGATTACATGAATATCGCGAACCGGATCGTTTGGGTCCGTCTTAAGCAGATTGAGCATGATTCGACCATCCTGCGCCACCTCCAGTTCGATCCGCCCCGGTGACCGTCTGACGACGCGGACACCCTTGAAATCAATTTCTCCCTTCCCCTGGTACAGGCAGATATAACGTCCTTGTGGATTCCCGCCCGCCCAGCACATCAACGCGGTAGCATATTGCCCGGGCTGCAACCGCCTGATCCATCCCTGTTCGGTCAGTTCCAGTTCCGGCCCCGTACCCCAACGTTTTCCCACTGCCTGGGAGATCCATCTTCGAGAGTGCATAAAGACATCAACAAAAGGCATTTCAGAAGAGTAGTCGACCACATGTGACAAATTGAGTCCCAAGGGAGATTGCCGGCTCTCCTGTTCAGCCCTCAGTATTGAAGGGAACAACACGAAAAGGGACAGGCTCAAGGCCGCACAGATGAAAGTTGAACTTCGCATCGCTTCTTTCCTGAAATGCTTCTTGGCACGGCTGGTCTGTTTTGACCGTCGTAACCAAAATGAGATTTTCAAAAGTTTTCGCACCGTTCGTAAACTTTAACCGTTAGTAGTACAGATATTCTGGCTGATATTATGACTGATCAACAGATGCATCGTACAGAAGAAGATAGTACGAAACAGCCGCAATAATAGCAATAATTGTAACAACAGGCGGGTTGACAACAGGCGGGTTGACAATAGACGGGGCAATAAGACCGGGGAAAAGACTCAAACAGCGCCGGCAACAGACTGGTCAATGAAAGAGTTGAGAACCGGAAGAATGGAATCGTCCACTCGACTCTACGCGAATTTGACGTGCTTTGCGGTGACAGATTCTTTACAGTTCACCAATTCCCGCGGAGAGCCGGCAAAAAGAACCTTGCCGCCCTGATCCGCTGCGCCTGGGCCGAGATCAACAACCCAATCGGCAGCCTGGAACATCAGTGGATGATGATCAATGGCAATGACCGTGTGCCCTTGTTCCACCAGGCGTCTGAAGCAGGAAATCAAGGTATTGGCATCCTGCGGATGCAGTCCTGCGGTCGGTTCATCAAACAGATAGAGTTTGCTTTTCCCGGATGATTCCGTCAGAAAGGAAGCCAGTTTCAGCCGTTGGGATTCTCCCCCGGAAAGCGTTGAGAGAGACTGCCCGGTTCTCAAATAGCCGAGTCCGACTTCCCGCAACACTTGCAGTCGTCTTTGTATCGCCTGATGGTTGTGAAAGAACTCGAATGCCTCATCAATCGTCATGCTTAACACGTCGTGAATGTTTCGCGCACGGTATTTGACAGACAGAGTCTCCTGATTAAATCTTTTTCCCTTGCATTCGGGACAGGTAACAGAATGATTCGCCAAAAAGTGCATATCGATTTCGAGAAGCCCGACACCCTGGCAATGTGTGCAACGCCCCCCTGCGGAACTGTTGAAACTGAATCGTGTTGCCTGAAAGCCGAGTTTCTGGGCATCAGCGGTGCTTGCGAAGAGTCTGCGGATTTCGTCGAACGCTTTGATATACGTGATGGGGGTGCTACGGATCGAACGGTTGATGGCGACATCGTTTACCAAAACAGCTTCGGCAATCGATTCATACCCGCATAAATGGGCTTTGCAGACTTTTTCCGGTTGTTCCTGTTCGACCCCATCCGTTTGTGTCAATTGGGTATTCAGAATGGGGAAAATGGTCTCGCATAGCAGGGATGTTTTCCCGCTTCCGCTGACACCGGTAACAACTGAAAGACGTTGTAGCGGAAATTTGACTGCTGCCTGTTGCACATTTCGACAACAGATTTCTGTTGCGATCAGAAAGGGAGTTTCTTCATCGATGGGCCTGTGAATGTATTTCGCAGCAGAGATTTCCCCCCTCATCCACTTCGCAGTGCTACTCTCACCCTGTTCGCAGAATGTGGAGAAGGGGCCTTCATAAAGAATCTTTCCACCCTCCAGCCCCGCCGCCGGGCCGAGTTCTATCATATGTTCAACCCGCGAGAGCATTTCCACGTTGTGTTCGACCATGACCACCGTATTATCCTGATCGCGAAGATCTTCAATCGCTTCCAGTACGGCAAGGCAATCATGTTGGTGCAAGCCGGCAGATGGTTCATCGAAAATGTAAAGCACATTGACAAGTTGACTACATAACGCATTGACCAGTGAAACACGATGAAATTCGCCATTCGAAAGAGACGCCAACCGCCGAGCGGGCTGCACATATCCCATCCCGAGTCTGCATACTGTTTCGAGCCTCCTGTAAAGATCCTGCAGAACCTCAACATTGGTGCCGTCAGGCCGGTTCAGGGTCTCTGTGGATCGCTGCAGAAATTCAAGCAGATCATCACAGCGGTACTGCACCAGGTCCTGAATCGGCACATGGGCCAGTCGAACCGTTCTGGCCAGTTCATTCAATCCCAGGCCCAGGCAGGTTCTGCAGGTGAGGGTCTGTCTGTTCTCTTTCACCAGTCCTGTTCCCGAACACTCCGGGCAGGCTCCGATGGGGGAAAATCGCTTGAAAAGAGGCGGTTGGATTGCGGGGTATTGCTGGTGACAGCAACTGCAGCAGTTCTCTTGTGGATAATATTCCAGAATCCACTTTCGTTCCGAGTCGTCCTGCACAAACGGGGAACCGTGTTGATTCTGTCCTGAAGGCGAGGCAGAAGGATCGATCAACAGAACAACACCATTCTGCCCGACGGAAAATGCCTGTTCAAGACTTTCCTGCAGTCGTTCCGGCGAGGTATTTCCCGCGGCGAGTCGATCGACCAGAACCAGTGAGTTGAAAGAAGATGAATCTGGTTTGAGATCGATAAAACGATGAAAGCCCTCCTGTTCCCACTTTTTTTTCTGCTCCGCTTTTGAAATTTTTTCTCCTGTTTCAAAAGGAAAGGTAATCTGGAACCTTGTTCGATCCGGAAGCAGCGCGAGACGCTGGGCAAGACTCGATGCATCAAAGGCAGCAACAGGAGCATCGCATTTCGGGCAAAACATTTTTCCGGCTCGCACTGCCAGAATTGCGAGTGCATCAATCAGTTCGGTCGCTTCCCCCACTTGTGAGTTCCCGCTTTGCATGCGGTTTGCCTGACCAATGGCGATCGAAGGGGGAAGGTGTTCGATACGATCGACATCGGGACGCTCGAGTTGCTGTAAAAAGAGTCGAGCGGAGGATGAAAGCGTTTCGAAATACCTGCGCTGCCCTTCTGCATGAATGGTATCGATCGCCAGGCTACTTTTCCCGGAACCACTGACGCCGGTTATCGCAGTCCAGCGTCCCAGCGGTATTCGTAGCGATATATCCTGCAAATTATGAACACGGGCACCTGAAATGACGATCTGCCGCGGAGCAGCGGATTCCGAATCATCCCGACGAATTGCAAGTGAGGTGTTCATGATCAATTGATGCAGATTTCGGGAAAGAGAGCTGAACTGTTGAAGAAGTGGTCATCGTCCTGGCTGCCGAGATGTTTTTCGTCTTTCAAATTTCAAACCGCCACACCTGCTATCTGGCAAGGTTCCCCTTAATCGACGATTGAAAATGTTGACTACCCAGATATTGATTATCAGATATTGATTATCAGATATTGATTATCAGATATTGATTATCAGATATTGATTATATTCTTTTCTCAGTCATTCGTCTGCTCTGCAGGATCATCGCTTTCGTTTTCGCTTCCCGTTTCGTCCATTGTATTGGGCGTCTCAGCTTTTTCTTCGCGGGGAGGCTTGATCCAGATATCACCATAATCAACAAGTTGTACGGCCCGGAACTGATGATGTCTCAATAACTCCAGAACCGCCAGGAACATGCCGATCACCACACTTCTGTCTTCTGTTTTGTCGAATAATGATTGGAAAAGCACTTCTCCCTGCTCGCGCACCTGTTTGCCAATCTGTTCGACATAGACATGAACCGGTGTTGTATCGAAGCGGAGTTTGTGGATGCCGTCCGCCTTTTTCTTGCGGACAATCCGGGCGAAAGCGCCGACAAGATCCCAAACTTCAACATCCTTGATGTAGTCATCCGCGGGAGAACGTTTTGTATCCGGCCGTTCATCGGCCAACCGGGGATAACGATCCTGCCAGGCAAGGGCCTGCTCCTGGAGTAACTCGGCTGCGTCCTTGAGCCGTTTATACTCCAGTAACTGTAGCACCAGTCCCTCGTTGGCAGAATCAGATTCCAGTTCTTCCTCCTGCTCCTGTTCCTCCTCGGAAGTTTGAACCAGCGCCAAGCGGCTTTTGATCTCCGCCAAAGTCGATGCTGTTACCACAAAATCTGCAGCGATATCAAAATCGATAATCTCCAGCACTTCCAGATACTCCTGGAATTCCGTGACGATTTCTGTTAGTGAAATATCAAGGATGTCCAACTCGTGCTTGCGCACCAGATACAGCAGCAAATCGAGAGGACCGCTGAAAAGATCCTGAAGATCAATTCGATATATTTGTGCTGTTGTCATAAAATGGCGCGGGAAGCAAGAAGTTGTTAGAATGACCGATTATCGATTCTCCGGTGTCCGGTAACCCCTTCCGGGGGCGATACAGACTCCCTTGGCATCATCGTCTATACAACTGTCTTAACTTGAAAAGCGAATGCAGGTTGCCCATATTGCCATGTCAGGCAGGTGTTCGCGTTTTTTCTTCTGTTTCTCCTGAATAGATTGAACAGGCCTGCGTTGATTTCGATCATTATTCCAACACTGAACGAGGAATCGAATATTGCCTCCTTGCTGGAGTCGCTACGATCGATACAGGAGCAGGACTGCTGTCAGTGCGAGATTATTGTTGTCGACGGCGGCAGTGTCGATCAGACAACAAAGTTGTGCGAAAAAGCGGATCTCTTGCTGCATTCACAACCGGGGCGAGCGGTTCAACAGAACATGGGAGCGAAACAATCTCGGGGGGAGATTCTTCTTTTTTTGCACGCGGACTGTCGATTGAAACCGGGGGGACTGGTCGCAGTTGAACAATTATTCGCCGAGGGCAAATATGTTGCAGGCTGTTTTCGGCAGCGAATCGATCATCCCGCCTGGAAGTACCGAATACTGGAGTGGGGCAATTCCTTCCGGGCACGCTGGTTCCAGTCAGCTTACGGCGATCAGGGGCTTTTCACAACGCGGGAGGTTTTCGAGCAGGCGGGCGGCTTCCCCGACGTTCCCTTTCTGGAAGATCTTCTTTTCATGAAAAAACTGCGAAGAATAGGGAAAGTGGGGATGATTGAGCAGGAGATCGTCATCAGTCCTCGCCGTTGGCAAAAAACAGGGGTCTTCAAACAGACGATCATCAATCGCCTGTTTGTGAGCCTGGCGTATTTGGGAGTCTCTCCTCACGTTCTTGCAAAACACTACCCGCAGGTTCGCTAAGCTCCCCAGGAATCCTGTCTTTTGCATCTATCATATCTCGTCTGCTCATAACTGGCATTGACCCCGTCACTTCTGTTCTTCTATATTCCGCCGCCTGTGTCATCCGGTTGTGGGAAGTTCTTCCGGGTACGGCTGATTACTGATTTATTAACGAGAAAAACTGCTTGTGCGGCCTGTTATCTCCAGTATTGAACTTGAATTTGGGGATTGAAGGTCGTCCGACATTTTCGGTTACAAATGGCCCTGAGCGTTATGTTTCGATTGCCGTCCGCAATGTCAGGAATTCGATGTTCGGCTCATACGCACTATTTCCAGTCGAGCGGCGGTCGGGAAAATAAACCTGAGATAAGGGTCTTTACCTGTTAGGCGAGAACAGAAATTATGCGAGAACACAAGCTCCACGTATTTCCCGGCTATATGAAGCAGGCCCTCGAATTTTTTGCAGGTCAGCAAGCGGGACAACATATTCTGGATTTGCCTTCGGGTAGCGGGAAATTGACGGCGGCTCTGCGAAAACAGGGGCATCGTGTCACACCGGCCGATATCAACAATCATCAGGAGGATTTTGTTTACGCCGATATGACAAAACGGCTTCCCTTCGATGACGAAACATTTGATGGTGTTGTCTGTCTGGAGGGGATCGAGCATGTTTTGAACCCGTATCTGCTTCTGGGAGAGTTGATTCGTGTTTCGAAAATTGGCGGACATATTATTGTTTCCACGCCAAACATCATGAATATGTATTCGTGGTTGCAGTTTCTGTTTACCGGTACTTTTT
>JALTOP010000010.1 GCA_027000105.1 Planctomycetaceae bacterium
TACCTATCTGAACATTAAAGGCGAGGCGGAATATCTTGACGCCTGCAAGCGGTGCTTTGCCAGCCTGTTCACCGATCGCGCCATCCATTACCGCATTGATCAGGGTTTCGACCACTTTGCTGTCGGTCTGTCCGTTGGCGTGATGAAAATGGTTCGCTCTGATCTGGCTTCTTCCGGTGTCATGTTTTCCCTGGATACCGAAACCGGGTTCCAGGATGTCGTTTTCATTTCGGGAGCCTACGGTCTGGGTGAAAATGTTGTTCAGGGAGCCGTTGATCCCGACGAATTTTACGTACATAAACCGACGTTCGAAAAGGGATATCGGGCTGTACTGAAACGGACGCGGGGCAGCAAGAAGATCAAAATGATTTACGCCAGTGGTCGAACGCGCGAACCGGTGCGCAATATCCCTACTTCTCCTGAGGAGCGTTCCCGCTTCTGTATCAGTGATGAAGACGTATTAAAATTGGCGGATGCGGCAATCAGGATTGAAAAGCACTACAGTCAGAAAGCTGGCCAACACAGACCAATGGATATGGAATGGGCCAAAGATGGGGTCGACGGTGAACTCTACGTGGTTCAGGCCCGGCCGGAAACTGTCGCTTCACAAAAAAAGGGGACAGTGCTCAAGGAATATCGTTTGACGGAAAAACCGGGGACAGTTCTGGTCAAAGGACGTTCAGTGGGAACGGGAATCGCATCAGGTCCGGCCAGAGTTATTGTACACGCCGAGGAACTGTCTGAATTCAAGGAAGGGGAAGTTCTTGTTTCAGATACGACCACTCCCGACTGGGAACCGGTGATGAAAAATGCGGCTGCAATTGTAACAAACCGCGGCGGTCGAACCTGTCACGCAGCAATCGTTTCCCGCGAATTGGGAAAACCTGCGGTGGTGGGAGCGGATAATGCGACCGCAGTCATCAAGACCGGTGATCTGGTAACAGTTTCGTGTGCCGAAGGAGATATCGGACGCGTGTACGCTGGTGAAATTTCCTTTGAGATCATCGAAACGGATCTTGAAAATATGCCTCGTCCGGTTACGGATATCATGGTCAATCTCGGTAACCCGGAGCTTGCCTTCAAAACGAGGTTTCTTCCCAATGACGGCGTTGGCCTGGCTCGAATGGAATTCATTATCAATGAATATATCAAGGTGCATCCGATGGCGTTGTTGCATCCCGAAAAAATTGGGGATGAACAGGAACGGGCCGAAGTGGCCAAACTGACTCGGCAATACGACAGTCCCGCACAGTTTTTCATCCAGCGTCTTTCTGAAGGGGTTGGTACCATTGCAGCTGCCTTTTACCCCAAACCTGTCGTTGTGAGGATGTCGGATTTCAAAACGAATGAGTATGCATCGCTGATGGGAGGCCGATGGTTTGAACCGGACGAAGCGAACCCCATGATCGGATTCCGCGGTGCTTCCCGATACACCCATCCCGCTTATGCAGAGGGCTTTGAGCTTGAATGTGCGGCGATGAAGCGGGTTCGCGATGATATGGGATTGACGAATGTCAAACTGATGATTCCATTTTGCAGACGTGTGGAGGAAGGACAGGATGTGCTCGACCTGATGGCGAAGCAGGGTCTGAGCCGCGGCAAGAATGACCTCGAAATTTACGTCATGTGTGAAATCCCCAATAATGTCATCCTGATCGATGAGTTCGCCAAACTGTTTGATGGGTTCTCCATTGGTTCAAATGACCTGACTCAGTTGACGTTGGGAGTTGACCGCGACTCCAGCATTGTCGCCTTCGATTTCGATGAGCGGGATCCGGGTGTCAAACAGATGATTCGCCTGGCTGTAGAAGGAGCGAAGCGGAACGGTTCCCATTCAGGGATCTGTGGACAGGCTCCTTCTGATTACCCCGAAATAGCCGAGTTTCTGGTTGAGCTCGGAATCGATTCGATCAGTCTGATTCCGGACACTGTTATCAAGACAACCAAACATGTTTTAGATGTTGAAAAACGCATTGGGCGGACAACCTGATGGACAGACAGGAATTTCAGAAATTACTTGCAGATCATTCTTTCACGGATGATCTGGCGCAGTCGCTGCTGGATTCCCTGGCGGCAATTGGCAGGAAATGTGAAATCGCTGCCGGTTCCATCCTTTTCGAGGAGGGGACTCGGCATCCTGATGTCTATCTGATTTGCCGGGGAACGGTTCGTTTGGAGATGAATGTCCCCGGTCGGGGTGAGATTTCCATTCTTACCATTGGTGCAGGGGAGTTGCTGGGATTCTCGCCTCTGTTCGATGATCAGGTTATGACAGCGCGAGCTGTTGCGATAGACGATGTACTGGCCGTCTGTTTTAATGCCAATGAATTGATGCAGTTGTGCGAGCAGAATCCGGAATCTGGTTTCCGCGTCATGAAAAAAGTGGCACGAGCGTACGCCAAACGACTGGTTGCAACAAGACTGCAACTGCTGGATCTGTTCGCAGAATCGACCACTCAACACGATTCGGATGAATAATGGAATATGGAAATAGACAACTGCTGGCGAAGGAAGGCTTGCAGGATTTGATCCTCGCCATGCAGGCGTTGGAGTACATGGTGATTGGGCCAAAGATCGAACAGGAAGCGATCGTTTATGAAGAAATAAATTCGCTGGAAGATTTGCCTCGCGGCTGGACAGACCTGCAAACTGCTGGAACTTATCGGATAAAAAGACGGGATGATGACGCCTATTTCGGTTACGTGGTTGGCCCGCGTTCATTGAAGCATTATCTGCATCCTCCCAGGCAACTGGTGGCAACAGCCACGCGTGATGGTCAGCGATGGGAGTTCGAATCGATTGAAAATATCGAACAGAAATATGCTTTTCTCGGTGTGCGTGCCTGCGAAATCGCTGCAATGCGGGTACAGGATCGGGTTTTCCTGCAAGGAGACTATGTGGACCCCCTGTATGCGAAGCGACGGG
The DNA here is from genome assembly GCA_027000105.1 of Planctomycetaceae bacterium. GTDB lineage: Bacteria > Planctomycetota > Planctomycetia > Planctomycetales > Planctomycetaceae > Rubinisphaera. The sequence continues at coordinate 2,926 of JALTOP010000010.1, forward strand.
AATCTGCGTTAATCGTCGCAGTCAATTGTACGATGGCTGCCCCGACCTGTTTTTGCACCTCCATGCAGACCGGCCCCCGATGCACTGATGGTTATGATCTTGCCCTGACAGAATTGGCCGAAGCGTTCGTCATCGAAGCAGGCAGTGATAAAGGCGAGAAGATTCTGCGCGACCTGCCATGTTCCCCGGTCACCACGGCCGATCTTGAACAGGCCCGGAAGTTGCAACAGCAGGCGGTAGAACAAATCAGTAAAACGATGAATCCCGTCAACCTCCGTGAAGATTTACTGGAGAATCTGAATCACGATCGTTGGGAAGAAACGGCCAGGCGATGTCTTTCCTGTGCGAATTGCACAATGGTATGCCCAACCTGCTTTTGCAGCACTGTCGAGGAAGTGGTCGATCTTTCAGGAGACAACATTGAACGTCGGCGAACCTGGGATTCCTGTTTTGATATCGACTTCAGCTATCAAAATGGTTCCATCGTGCGAAACGATATCCGCTCCCGCTATCGCCAATGGTTGACACATAAACTGGCAACCTGGCATGATCAGTTCGATCAATCGGGCTGCGTCGGGTGTGGGCGATGTATTACGTGGTGCCCGGTCGGAATTGATCTGACAGAAGAAGTCGCTGTCATTCGAGAGAAAAAATGTTCGGAATAATCCCCCCTCCCCATAATTGATTGTCAGAGGAATTTATTTTGCCTGCAGAGTCGTTGAGAGAAAAAACAGTTTCTCCGTGGCAAATACACCCGGTAAGAATCGTGGCCGCCAAAGCTGAGGTTCCGGGGGTGATAACCTACCGACTGAAATTTGTTGACCAGAACGTGGAAGATGCCTATTCCGTTTCGCCAGGACAGTTCAACATGCTGTACATGCCGGGGTACGGTGAGTCTGCCATTTCTGTCAGTGGGTATGATGAGCAAAACAGGGAACTGTTGCAGACGGTTCGAGTTGCAGGGAATGTGACACGGGCGTTGTCCAGATTGAACGTTGGAGATGAACTCGGATTGCGTGGCCCTTTTGGACAAGGCTGGCCGATGAAAGCCGCGCAAGGCGGTCATCTTGTATTGATCGCGGGGGGGCTTGGATTTGCGCCGATTCGTTCTGCGATTGAAGCGGCAATCTGTCATCGTGGTCGTTACGAGAAGATTTCAATTCTGGCAGGTGCCCGCAGTCCCGATCAATTACTCTATCGTGAGCAATATGAACAATGGAAAGCGGCCCAGGTAGAGTTGCGATTAACGGTGGATCGGGCAACACCACAGTGGAATGGAAATGTGGGAGTTGTTCCGTTGCTTGTTGACAGATTGAAAATTTCCAATCCGGCAACAGCAACCGTAATGGTGTGCGGCCCGGAGGTCATGATGTGGTACACCGTCAAATCTGCAATCGAGCAAAACATTTCAGTTGAGCGAATCTGGCTGAGCATGGAACGAAATATGAACTGTGCGATCGGGCATTGTGGACACTGCCAGTTTGGCCCGGCATTCATTTGCAAAGATGGCCCGGTGCTGCGCTACGATCGGATCGCCTCTTATCTGAAAATAAAGGGGCTGTAACAATGGGCTCCGTGCGCAATTCAAAAAACAGGAAGAAACCGAAACTGGCTGTCTTCAAGTTCGCTTCGTGCGACGGATGCCAACTTTCATTGTTGAATGCGGAAGAAGATTTGGTTTCCATTGGCGAAGCGGTTGAAATATCCCACTTTCTTGAAGCGAGCAGCCATGTGGAAGTCGGCCCCTACGATCTGACCCTGGTCGAGGGCTCAATAACAACGCCGGGCGATCGGGAGCGTATTCAGGAAGTCCGTAAACAATCCCGAGTTCTGGTGACGATTGGAGCCTGTGCGACAGCGGGAGGAATTCAGGCATTACGAAACTGGGGCGATCACGAGGAATTCCAACAGGCCGTTTATCCTCACCCCGAGTTCCTTGACACACTGGCAACATCAACGGCCATTTCCGATCATGTACAGGTCGACTTTGAACTTCGTGGCTGTCCGGTCAACAAGAAACAGCTTGTTGAATTGATTACGGATATACTGCATCAACGTAAACCCCGTTTTCCCAGACATGCAGTCTGCTTGGAGTGCAAACAAAGTGGCACGGTTTGCGTGGCGGTCACACGTGGGATTCCGTGTCTGGGCCCAATTACACAAGCAGGTTGTGGCGGGTTGTGCCCCGGTTATGATCGTGGGTGCTACGGATGTTTTGGACCGACTGCACAGGCGAATGTATCTGGTTTGAGTCACTGGCTGCTGAAACATGATATGCCTAAAACGGAACTGGTTCCTCTGTTACGAAATTTTAATGCCGGTGCGACGCCTTTTCGGGAGGAAGGAAATCGGCTTGCCCGCGAACAGGATACCGAACTCGAATAATGTCTGAATCTCGATCGATCAACGTGAAAGCGCTTACCCGGGTGGAAGGGGAAGGAGCATTGCATATCCGCCTGGCAGGGGATGCGATTGAAGCTGTCGAACTTAATATATACGAGCCTCCCCGTTATTTCGAAGCGTTACTACGCGGACGGTCTGTCGAGGATGTCCCTGATATCACTGCACGAATTTGTGGAATATGTCCGGTCGCCTATCAAATGAGTTCGATCCATGCGATTGAAAACGCCTTGAAGATACGATGCTCTCCGGAAACCCGGTCTCTGCGCCGATTGCTCTATTGCGGAGAGTGGATTGAGAGTCATGTCTTACACATGCATCTGTTGCACGCGCCGGATTTCCTGGGATGTGAAAGCGGTTTGGAGATGGGGCAATCGTACCCCGACGAATTGAAACGGGGACTGCGGCTCAAAAAACATGGCAATCAGCTCCTGAGTGTTTTGGGAGGGCGTTCGGTACACCCCATCAATTCTACAGTTGGTGGATTCTACAGAGCCCCTTCGCGTCAACGTCTGCAAAAATTGATTCCAGATTTCGAATGGGGACTGCAGGCAGCGATTGAGGCAACCCGCTGGGTGGCGGGTTTTGAGTTTCCCGAGTTTCAACAGGACTACGAAATGATTTCGTTATCGCATCCTGATGAATACCCGATGAATGAGGGAGAGATTGCATCGAACAAACGCCCTGCGATTTCGGTTGATCGGTTTGAGCAGGAATTTCAAGAATATCAGGTGCCTCATTCGACGGCACTACAGGCATGTCGCGTCAAAGAAAATTCCAGTTATCTGGTTGGCCCCCTGGCAAGAGTCAATCTCAACAGGGATCGTCTTTCCGCAGCGGCAAAACGACTGGCGGATGAGCTTCACTTCGAAACGCCTTGCACAAACATATTCAGGTCTATTATTGCCCGTGGCCTTGAAGTGGTTCATGCGTATGAAGAAGCGCTGGGAATTTTACGACGGGCACCTGTTTTGACTCCCGCGAAAATTTCCTATGACTATCATTCCGGCGAGGGATGTGCCGCGACCGAAGCGCCACGCGGCCTGCTGTATCATCGGTATGCTGTTGACGAAGCGGGCTTGGTAGAAAAAACGCAAATCATTCCTCCAACATCCCAGAATCAGTTGCAGATTGAAATGGATCTGATCCGTTTTTTACCCGGTGTGCTGAATGAGGATGATCAGCAAACCGCCAGAGACTGCGAAAGATTGATTCGTTCGTACGATCCCTGTATCAGCTGTTCCACACACTTTCTGAAACTGGATATTGAACGACTCGAATCATGAAAACGACATTTCATAACAGTCGATGTCTGATCGCAGGAATTGGAAGTCCGCATGGCGATGACCAGGCCGGCTGGATGGTGCTGGATCGCCTGAGTGAAAAAGAAAACTTCCATTACGATGTGCGAAAATTGTCTGCTCCAGTAGAATTATTGGATATCATCGCAGGACGGGACTGCCTGATCTGCCTGGATGCGACCGAGGGGAACGGAACCCCCGGAACAGTCAGACGACACCTTTGGCCCTTTGAACAGACCTGGATAAAATACAATGGAAGCACTCACGGCATGGATCTGGTCTCAGTGCTGAAAATTGCGGAATCTGTGGCGTTGTTACCTGAAGAAGTCATTCTCTGGACAATCGAGGGAACCAATTGGACTCCCGGAGCAGAGATGAACCCATTGGTGAAAAAGAGTCTCTCCAAACTGGCGCATCACGTGAGCCGGGACTTGGCGAATATGCCTGCTTCACAAACGGGGAAATGAGACATCGTGCATGAATTTTCTTTGGTCAAATCGTTATTGCGGCAAGTGAATGAGATTGCCGAGCAGCATGGCGCGACTTGCGTAGAGGAAGTCAAAATTGAAATAGGCCCACTCACCGGTGTTGAAAAAATTCTTGTGCAGGAGGCTTTCGAGTTATTATCTCCGGATCTTCCCGGTTCAGATTGCCGTTTAACTATTATCGAGGTTCCCTTGCAGGCGATATGCAATTCCTGCGGGAAATCGATTGTGGTTCAGAATTTTCAATTTCAATGGACGGCATGCGTGTCACCGAATATTCGCATCACCAGTGGAGACGCTTTTCGCCTGCTTGATGTGACGATCGACACTGAATTGACAACGGGAGTAACAGAACCATGACGAAAACAACGATTCGGGTCAATCGGGACATCCAGGCAGAAAAGCGAGAACGGGCAGCCGCTTTTCGGGAAAAATTATCCCGACAGGGGACACTGGTTCTCAACCTGGTTTCTTCACCCGGTACCGGCAAAACAGCTTTGCTTGAAGCGATAGCAAAGGAGCTGAAAGGACGATTGCGTATGGGAGTGCTCGTGGGAGATCTGGCGACCGATCGTGATGCCCAGCGTCTTGCTCCGCTGATCCCGGTAGAACAGTTGACAACAGGTGGAGCCTGCCATCTGGAAATTTCTCTTGTGGAACAGGGCTGGCAGAAATTGGGGGAACCGGAACTCGATATTCTCTTTATCGAAAATATAGGGAACCTTGTCTGTCCGGCTTCCCACGATTTGGGTGAGCACATGAGGGTCTCTTTGCTCAGTACTACCGAAGGGGACGACAAGCCGGGCAAATATCCGAAGATGTTCCGTACGTCTGACGCGTTGGTGCTGACAAAAATCGATCTCCTGCCCTATCTGCCTTTTCGTGTGGAAGCCGCGATCGAAGACGCCCGTTTGATACAACCCGATCTGGATATTTTCCATACCAGTGCAATCACAACCGAAGGGATTCCTGACTGGTGTGAATATCTGGAACAACAAAGGCAAAAACTTGTAGCGTCCGTTCAAACTTCATGAATCAGCAACAAATGGATAAACAGGATACCGTCACTGCACGAAAAATTGTTTTAACCGGCTATGTGCAGGGGTTGGGAGTCCGACCTGCAATTTCACAACTGGCGCAACGATTGCAGCTTGCAGGATCTGTTTGTAATCAATCCGATGGCGTCCACATATTCATCGAAGGAGATCCCGCCGCGATCCATCGATTCCAGAACAAACTTC
>JALTOP010000011.1 GCA_027000105.1 Planctomycetaceae bacterium
AAAGCCAACCGGAAGAACCGCAGGCATGGTACATTCTTGGTATTGCTCTGGCGGCTGGATGTTTCGTTCTGGTGCTGTTTGGTTATCGTTTCCGTCGAGGTGCACCACGGCAGTAGCAGCCTACGGACTACCCGTTGGAGAAACTGAAAAGAAGATCAAATGGAATCACTTGTTGAAGTTCTCTATTTCTTATCGACTGCATTATTGATCCCGGTGATCGTGGTGCTGTTGGGGTTTGTTGCGTGGTCACTGATGGAAATCGGCGGGTTCGTACGCGAAGCCGGCGAGCGGCGCAGGCAGAAATCGTCCTGGCAATCTTTTTTAACGGAACTTTACAATCCTCCTCAATTCGTCAACAAGTCAGCGATCACTTCATTTTTCCAACAGAATATCTACACGGGACTGCTGGGTTCCTTCGCAAAGCGGGGCTGTCAGTTTTGTGATAGCGAATTGCATTTAGGCAAACTGGTTTCTGATTTGGAAATAGAAGCTGCCAGTCAACTGGCACGGATGTCTCTTGGTTTGCGAGTCGGTCCGATGCTTGGTCTGATGGGAACTCTCATACCATTAGGCCCGGCACTTGTTGGCCTTTCGACAGGAGACATCGAAGAAATGGCCCGGCATCTTGTTGTCGCATTCAGCACAACGGTTTTGGGTTTGTTTGTCGGTGGGACATGCTACGGCATCTGGCTGGCCCGACGGCAGTGGTACTCTCGTGATCTGGCTGATATCGAGTATCTCTACAACTGCTTGCATGCAGCCGAAGGAGAACATCGAGATGCTTCGTCCGACGCATAGTCGCAGCAGAAAGTTCTCTGCTCATCAACGGTTACTCACAAGTCACGACGACGATCCGTTAACCAGTGTTGCCAATCTTTTTGATGTCGCGATGGTATTCGCTGTCGCACTTCTACTGGCGCTGGTTTCACATTTTCATCTGCCGGAACTTCTTTCGCAGCAACAGGAAATTACGATTGTGAAAAATCCGGGCAAGCCGAACATGGAAATTATCCGTCGTAAAGGGAAGGAACTGGAACATTACAAAACGACCATACAAACCCTTGGCGGCGAAGGAGAAAAACTCGGAACCGCGTACCGCCTCAAAACAGGAGAAGTCGTCTACGTTCCAGAGGAGCAATAGGTTCCGCTCGCCAATTCATCAGCGATGAATTATTTATCTCGGATGAGTAGGATGTAGACATCCTGCTCTCCATAGATAAAAAACACTTGGTCAATCTACACTGTAGTTCACTGAAGGTTGCCAAGAATCAAAACATTCAATGATGCCTTTCGGCAGGTTCCCAGCGACAAAAGGGAGGAGCCGTTTAGACTTGAGGAGCCGACAGGCGAGTCAAGATCGCACCTGGCGATTGAATTGATGGTGTGAAGACGATGAGATTTTGTCATTGATTGTCACTCAAATAATTCGTTGTGCGATGGGTTGTCAGGGTTTGATGAGGGACGAAATCAAATCCCTGGCGACCCCTAAACGGCTGGGTGGAAATAACTTACGAAACCCTCAGGGTGTCCGGCTCCATGACCCCTCCCGGACATACCTTGGCCCCCTCTCCCGGACCCCCTGTCAGATATTTTGTCAGGACTGATTATCTAGCCCCTGCTGATAAAGTTTTTTACTCTGTTATTATTGTGTGAAGTTGCTATTCTTTCGACCTGGAGTGCAGGGGTTTTTCGTCAATTGGGCCAAAACCCTTGCGGCTGAAATTTGTGCCGGGTCGATTGGAGTCGGTCGGCCGGTAGTTTTTCTGACAAAAATGGTGGCAGGATGTACCAAAAGAAGATTCCCCAGCAGTTGGAGTTCCCCAACTTCTATCTCCCCTTCAGCGGTCAACTCGACCCGCAAAATCGTTGGGTGCTGCTCGCTCAAATTGTTCCCTGGGATCTGGCTGAAGAAATTTATCATGCCGGCCTGAGCCCGGATCAGGGGGCACCGATCAAACCGTCCCGTGTTGCACTGGGGGCGTTATTGATCAAGGAAAAACTGGGGCTGACCGATCGTGAGACCGTCTC
>JALTOP010000012.1 GCA_027000105.1 Planctomycetaceae bacterium
TAGAACCTTTTGAACTTCGTTATCCATGATATCCAGGTGCCTGCGATAAACCCGTGTCAATCGGGAAGAGAGCGGACTATCGACAAAGACCGGGATAGGGGGCAGCAGTCCCTCATTGAACAAATCATTCAAAAAGAAGACCAGTTGCTGGGTTCGTCCCAATGAAAACGCGGGAACGATTACGCGACCACCAAGTTTTAGAGCGTCTTTCAGAATTCGGACCAATTCGCTTTTGATATCTCCGGCCGGGGGATGAATCCGGTTTCCGTAGGTCGATTCGCAAATCAGAACGTCGCATCGTCCAATCGGGGTCGGGTCACGCAGCAGTGGCAGATCCCGTCGGCCCAAATCTCCTGAAAAAACGATCCGACGCCAAACACCTTCTTCTTCGACATCCAGCGTTGTAATAGCAGAGCCGAGAATGTGCCCGGCATCGTCAAAGCGAATCCGAACATCGTCAGCCAGTTCGTGTTCCTGATGGTATTCCAGAGGTTGCACCAGTTTCATCAAGCCGTGAACATCTTTTTCGTCGTAGAGCGGACTGGTTGAAGGGTGTCCTTTTTTGAGGTGTCTGGAAAGATAGCGGGCATCCTCCAACTGAATTTTGGCGGCATCCTTGAGCATGACCTCAGCCACATCGGCTGTTGCCTCGGTGCAAAATACGGTTCCGCGAAAACCTTTCCGATACAGTCGGGGCAAATTTCCGCAATGATCAATATGGGCATGGGAAAGCAGAACGGCATCGATCGAATTCGGTTTATACGCGAACTGTTCATTCTTTCTTCTCGCTTCTGCTCGCTGTCCCTGAAACAGGCCGCAATCAAAAAGGAATCGCCTTCCGTTGACTTCCAGTAAATGCTGGGAGCCGGTCACTTCCTGTGCCGCCCCGTAAAATGTGAATTTCATCAAAAGCCTTTCGAAAAATTCAGAGCACCGATGGGTAAAGCCTATGTTTTTCATTTTCGCGGAACAAGCCGCTACGGGCCAACTCCGCAATACTGTGAAAAAGAAAGGAATCGGTAGATTGATCGGCCAAGCTGCTTACCTTCCAAGTGAACAAGCCGGGAAACAGCCCACCGAAGAAACAGCTCTGTTAAGCTGTGAGGATTTTGCCGAATCTTGCAATTAGCCGGTTGTAGGTGTCCTGCCGGGAAGACGGAACATACTGTGGGATCAGGTTCCACCTTGACGATCCTAACGGCATGTTCGACGATGCGAATGAAATACTGAAAGAGAATCAGGATTGCCTGAAAATTCTCCGCCATTATGCCCGCGTAGAAAAACCCTCCGAGGGGGAAGAGTCTTCCAACTGGTCGCAAAGGCTTTACCATCAGGTTGGGCAGACTGAACAGGTTGAGCATTCTGAGGAAGAGACGACAGATCCCACCAGTGAAGCCCACGGCCTGTTGATCGCCTACGGCTATCTTGATATCGAACTGGTGGGGCGCGATGCGGGCATCCATTATCGTTTGAGCAGCGCTGGGAAAAAACTGTTGGCTCAGGTGGATAAACAAACCACTGATCAGGAAGATCAACGACGGGCAGGATAATGCCGCCGGTCTCGCGCGATGCCGGCGCTGTCAGTCACTTCCGGGCCTGCTGCCGAGAAATGAACGCCGGAAAAGATCGCTTTCGGTCTGCCCGCTTCCCATCGCCTGCTTCGCTTGCCCGACCGATCGGCTTGTCCTCAGCGATAGCGCCCGTGTGAACAGTGTTTGACATCCGGTTAGATAATGGTGCTTAACAGCAGGCTCATGACGTGCTTTATGACAGGCTTCATAATGGGCATGGGTGAGTATCTTCGTAGTAGATGCTGGGAGGGACTGGACTTCCCGGTGGAGTTCATTATTTATCTGTTTGAGGCAGATTCAGAATTCCGTTTTTGCTTTTCCTCCGTATAATGAAGCGCTGCTTCACGATCAGGTAGCGAATAACCAATCAGCAAGGCGTTAGAAATCGACGATGACACAATTGCCTATTCTCGATCAGGGAACAAACCCTGTCCCTTTATCCGATCCCGCATTTGAAGCGAACTCCGAGAGCGGACCAAAAGGGACGTATGCCTTTATTTCGCTGGGGTGCCCCAAAAATCTTGTTGACAGCGAAAAAATGTTGGGGACGCTGGCTGTTGATGGATACACGCTGACCGCAGAGCCGCGAGGGAGCGATTTCGTTATTATCAATACATGCGGGTTTATCGATGATTCCCGTCAGGAATCGTTGGAAGTCATCGAAGAGATGCTGGAGTTGAAACGGGCCGGCGAAACAAAAGGCGTGATTGTCGCAGGATGTCTACCGGAACGGATTGGCGCAGACCTGCGAGCCAGGTTGCCGGAAATCGACCATGTTGTCGGTGTGTTCGGACGTGATGAGATCTCCAGGGTTGCAGATCGTTTGGTTGGAAACAGTAACGAACAGCGCGACCTGTTTCGTCCGGCTCCGATTCGGGCGATGGATGATCGCATGCGACTACGAATCACTCCCGCGCATTATGCGTATCTCAAGATATCTGAAGGATGCAACCGGACATGCACTTTCTGTTCGATCCCCAGCATGCGGGGAAAACATGTGACCAAACCGATTGAAAAAGTGGTGGAGGAGGCCGAGGAACTCGCAGCCGATGGTGTCAAGGAATTGATACTTGTCGCCCAGGATACCACTTATTACGGAATGGATTTGTATGGCGAAGTTCGGCTGACTTCGTTGCTGGAAGCGTTGGAAAAAGTGGAAGGGATCCGGTGGATCCGCCTGATGTATCTGTACCCGGTCAATTTCACGGATCAGCTAATCGACAAAATTGCAGAATCGGCGAAGGTGCTACCCTATCTGGACATGCCTTTGCAGCACATCAATTCCCGTGTTTTGAAACGGATGCAGCGGCGTGTCGATCGGGAAAAAACAGTTGAACTGGTGGAGAAACTTCGATCGCGAATTCCGAACCTTGTCTTGCGAACGACTTTTGTCGTCGGTTTTCCGGGAGAGACGGAGGAACAATTCGAAGAGCTGCGTCAATTTGTGCGGGAAACAAAGTTTCAACGCATGGGAGTGTTCCCGTATTCTCTGGAACCGGGAACACCGGCGGTCAAGCTTGATGGTCATTTGCCCGAAGAAGTGAAAACGCAGCGTCAGGAAATTTTGATGGCTGATCAACAGGAGATCGCCTTTGCCTATGGGGAATCTCTGGTCGGTTATGAACTGGACGTTCTAATTGATGAGCAGATGGAAGAGGGAATTTGGCAGGGACGCTGTTTTGCAGATGCTCCGGAGATCGATGGAACCGTATTCGTTCGCGGGGAAAATCTCTCTGCCGGGGAATTTGTTCCGACTGAAATAACGGCCACACAGGATTACGATTTGGTTGGCGCAGCGGTTGAGGAATGAAATCGTTTTGTGCGGCGGCAATTGTGCTGTTGAATCGTGCTATTGAATGGTTTCCCGGTTGACGCGCATCACGTTCCCTCCGATGATTTTTCTGATTTGCTCATCCGAATAGCCTCGTTGCACCAGCCCTACAGTAAAGAGCGGCCAGTTTGTCCAGGCGATGCTGTTTGTCGCCTCGGCGGTGGTCACGTAGTCATCGTTGGGCCATAAAGAGCGGAATTCAGGTCGCCGAGGTGGTTGCCGGGGAAGTTTCTTGTTCTCCGCGGAATAGTTCGACGAAACGTAGGCGACATCGGTGCCGATTGCGACGTGATCAGCCCCGAATTTCCGGGCCGCGTAATCGATGTGATCCAGTAGAGCGTTGATATCTCCTTTTCCCCGCAGATATTTGGGGATACAGCAGATGCCGATGTAGCCGCCTGAATCGACAATCGCCTTGATGACGTCGTCCGGCTTGCTGCGAATGTGTGCGTAGATTCCTCCGCAGACGGAATGACTGGCCACAACCGGTTTGTCCGAGACTTGTGCAGCTTCCAAAGAAGTTTGCCAGCCGGAGTGGGCACAATCGGGGACAATGCCAATGCGATTCATCTGTTTGATCACCGCGCGACCGAAATCCGAGAGTCCCGCATTGCTTTTTTCACCGCACCCGTCGCCGATCATGTTTCGTCGCTGATAGGTCAGGTGCATCATACGAATCCCGAGTTCGTAGAACACCCTTACATAGCGCAGTTCATCCGGAACCGAAACCCACTGCTGGGTTAATGGAACCCCGTTGCCGGTAAAGCAGAGGGAATGACGGTTTTCCTTTTTCGCTTCCAGTACATCATCCGGAGTGACCACTTTGGAGACGAGTTCCGGAATGGTGTCTGTCAGAAAAGTGTATCGGGCCAGTCTTTTGAGAAGGACGAGCGGGTCTTGCCCTTCCTCTCCCGCATTCTGATAGATACAGGTGACGCCGGAAGCCCGCCAGGCTTCCTGGAATTCTCTGCGTTCGAGCGGGTCGGTTGCGCAGCGTGTCATCATCATGTCTTCCCGCCGATCCTTGATTTCGATGGGCGAAGCTTTCTCCTTGATCAGAGCAGCCAGTTCGTCGCCATCAATCGCGGAACGGGGGGCGAATCCGTAGGAATCGAAAACAACTGAATCAGCATGCAGTTTCAAACCGTGTTCCAGGTCTTTGGCACTCGGTTTCAAAATGTTGAGAGCGACGCGTCTGTCATGTTCAATTTTGGGGAGCAGGTTTTTGGTCAGTCTTTCAATGGGATCATGCGACAATTCGGCTGAGATGGCCGAGTTGGCAGCGGTCGCTGTCGAAACTGCCAACGCCAGAGGAACCGTAGAAGTCTTCATGAATTTCCGTCTGTCCATCATTTTTCCTGTTTCAAGTTGTGTACGATTCGAAAAATTCAAGTTGTGTAGGAGGAACGCCCATCAGATGACCGGGTCGTATTGTCCGGGGCAGATCATCCGCTTTGGAAGTTTCGGTTCGGTATCGTCTCATTGCTATCCCGTCCGTTGTTCCGGTTGGACACCTGATGGGGGAAATCGGTACGGCTCATTCCGTGCCATCCAGATTCAGGCGGGGTTTATATTTTTTCACCAGACACGCCTGCCAGGCGAGAGGGGTAAGGTTATCGCTATTCACGGTGCCAAAATTGATGTTAACCTCGCCCGCCTGTTCCTGCCAGTAGCGGGAATGACAGGAACCGCTTTGTGCGAGCAGGCATCGTTTCAGGTTGCCAGACTCCCCGGCGTAAAGGGCTTTTCCATCCATGTCATTGACAAGATAGATTCCGGGTTGCGCCGGAACTTCTTCTTGCAGAATTTTATCGAACTCTCCCGAGTCGCTCTGCGAACAGGAAACCTTTTTTTTGAGCAACCGTTTCAGATGTGAACCTCTGGTGTTGTACAACATTTCTCCCTGACAGCGGGCGGAGTTCAGTTGATCGCGGATTTTCAGCGCTCCCCATCGATATTCAAAGGGGGAAAATCCGGGGACGATTTCGGCGGCGAGTTGATCGAACTTCTCTGCAAGGAGGGGATCACAAAAAATTTCATCCAGACTTTCTCCTTCTTCCTGCATGAGCATGCTTTGCAAGGCGATTTCGCTGGCAGAGAGAAAGGGATCGCAATGTTCCCAGGAAAGATCAGAGTTTCTGGTGATGGCGAATTCGCTCAGCTTTCCCTCTTTTCGCAGGCGAAACAGCAGGATATTCCATGTGCAGGGGTCTCCTGCCAGGCCGAGATTTCGACAGGCATCGATGAATAGGGCATTCATCTCCGGATCGATGACAAGACGATCAGCACTATATCCCTGATGAGTGAGTCCAAACGCTTTCTGCACACCCCGGCTAGTCAACTCCAGTTGAACTTCCGCATAAACGGCCTCTTTGCTTGCAGGATTGTTCCAGGATGTTTTGCGGCCGCTTTTCTTTTTTTTCCCGTGATCCGCCGGGCGTTCCCCGGTTTTCGGGGCGCTCATCAGCGGTTCCGCAGAGCCGTTGAGTCGATCGCCGACATGAGTATTGGCAAGCCGTTCCTTGCCGTACTGAATGTATTCTTCGGAAATATCGAAGCCAACGTATTTTCTGCCCAGTTTTTTCGCCACGACCAGCGTTGTGGCGGAGCCGGAAAAGGGGTCGAGCACAACTTCATCCGGTTCGCTGCAACTGCGGATGATGCGGCCGAGTAGTTGTTCGGGCATCTGGCAACCGTGGAAACCGGCTCTCTCCTTGAAAGTGCCGGCAACGCGGGGAAAGTACCAGGTATCTTCCGAAGCGGTGAAGCACGATTCGATATCCTGCGGACGCAGTACCCAACTTTGTTGTTGGCTATCCGGAAGTGTCGGTTTTTCCAACAGGTCGGAGTTGTCTGGTGAAACGTCTGCTGTGCCTGAACTCGGTTCGGGCTCTGCAGGAAAGAGGGGTTTTTGAATCGGTTGGGGTTCTCCCGAGTGCATCAGGGGTGCGAAACCGGCCGGCGGGATGATCCAGGTATCATCCGGCAACCTTCCTTTGGGGTTGGCCCGCTTGTCGTTATAGACAAGTTGCCGGGCAGAGGGAATCCGGTTTTCGAGTGCATCAGCGCGGAATGTGAATTGTTTCGAGTCCTTCACAAAATGAAAAAGATGCGCATGAGAGCGCGTGAACTTCTGTTTGCAGTTCACGCCAAACGTGTAATACCAGATGACCCAGCTTCGACAATGGAAACCGGTTTGCTGCGAAATTATTTTCAACTCGGCTGCGTATTCGTCTCCGATGGCCAGCCAGAAACTGCCAGTTGGTTTAAGAGTCTGATACACGGCCGAGATCCATTGACGTGACCAGTTCAGGTAATGTTCCGATTCCAGTTCATCTTCATAAACGTCATACTTGTAACCGATGTTGAATGGCGGGTCGGCGAAAACGAGATCGACCGCTCCTTCAGGCAGTTCCTGCATTCCTGAAATGCAGTCCTGATGTTTGATGGTGTTGAATGCCAGCTCTGTTTTTTCCATAATGAACCGCAGATCTCCGTTTTCACGTCTCTATTCCAAACAGAACCCTCACTGCAGGCTGTGCAAGCGCTGCGGACTGTGTAGCAATGGAGAGTGTATCATACGTCGGAATCACGCGCAAGGGATTATCATCAAATCAGGGGCAAGCCGGATCGGAACAAGCTGTAATGAAAATAGATGCTCATCAACATTTCTGGGAACTGGATCGCTTTGATTACGAATGGCTGGATGCTCCCGATCTGGAGCCGATTCGGCGGGATTACGTTCCTGCCGATCTATCTCCCCATTTGAAAAAGTGCGAAATCGACCGCTCTGTTTTTGTGCAGACCAGGCACGATGTCAAGGAAAACCACTGGGCACTCTCCCTTTGCGAATCCAATTCATTTCTGGCTGGAATTGTCGGTTGGGTCGATCTGGCTTCTGAACGATGTGAAGAACAGTTGCTTGAATTCAAGGATCATCCCCAATTTCTGGGAATCAGACACGTCACACAGGATGAACCGGACGATGATTTCATTGTTCGGGGAGATGTCATTCGCGGTCTGCAGGTTTTACAGAAATATCAGGTACCGTTCGATCTGCTGTTCTTTGTCAAGCATTTGAAGCACGCCGTCACGGTGGCCAGGGCCTGTCCCGATCTTCCTTTGGTGATCGATCATCTCGCCAAGCCGCGGATCAGGGAGCAGTCTTTAACAGATTGGGAAGCAGACTTTCGAGCGGCGGCCCGGTGTGAGAATATTCATTGCAAACTGTCGGGGATGGTGACGGAAGCCGATTGGAAGAACTGGAAACCTTCGGATCTGAAACCGTATATCGATATTGCGCTGGATGCATTTGGGCCTTCGCGCTTGATGTACGGTTCCGATTGGCCGGTTTGTGAACTGGCCGCTACTTACGAACAGGTTTATGACGCGTTGACAGAAAATATCTCGGCGTTATCGAATTCGGAAAAAGAGCAGATTTTCGGCAAAACCGCAGCCCGGTTCTACGGAATCCCGGACAAGCCTGCAACGAAACAGGCGGATGGTGTGTGAACAGGGAAGAAACGGGACAGCGGGTTGCGCCACTTTCGCCCCGTACAAAACGATTGAGTCGGGACGTTGTGGCGAATCAGCTGCTTTCTACGGCCGGGCACTCGTTGACATCGGGCGGGTTTCTCGTTTTTTTTGCAGCTGATCTGGGGGCTTCGACAAGAACGACAACATGGGTATTGACGCTGCCCGAATTGGTCGGCCTGTTCGCGATGCTGACTCCCGCCTTGCTGCAAGGCGTGAAGAACAAAAAGGGGCTGTTTCTGGGGTGCTCTGTTCTTTCCCGCCTGGCCCTGTTTCTGGTTCCTGCTGCCCTGTTTCTTCCCGGCTCGGCATTACAG
>JALTOP010000013.1 GCA_027000105.1 Planctomycetaceae bacterium
CCGAATTGCCGCAGGTGAGCGGTAAGGGCTGTTACTGCCGGTGTAATCATCCAGATCGATTCCCGATCCCGCTCCTTTTGTGCCGAATGCGTAAACAGGAATCAGGCGGCTTGAGTGGCTCCCCCACAAGGTGTATTTATCGGCCTCCCACCCCCAATGGCCGAACCCCGCTTTTCCATCGTTGATCGCTTTGGTTTGCAGGTCGAAAATGGGATCATCTGCCTGGACAAGGCAGACCGACTGGAAAGAAACGAACAGAGCAATCAGCAAAAACCATCGAGACTTGTTTTTCATGTTTGACAGATCCATGGGAGCAGTTGAGTGAGAATAATGGGCCAGAAAGTTGAACGTACCTATTCTAAGCTTCTTGAGCGTAACAGTTCAATCTCGGATGGAAAACCTGGACAGAAGCCTAATTTCTCAATCGAAAATTTCCTTCAAACCAATGCCATTGACTGTTGTTTATGAAAATAATCGGATATCGTTTAATCGGTGGGGAAAGCATTAACGAATACAGGTTTGCAGCGAGGAGGTGGTAGAAAGATGAACGTGCTGAAACATGGCTCTGTCGTTTTGCTTTTGACGGGCATTTTCGTTTCACCGGTTTTTGCAGAGGAGAAAGCAGGTTCTCCGACGCCGCTGAAGGACTTCAAACCGGCTCCAATAAAAGTTCCCGATGGCTACGAAGTAAAACTGGCAGCCGGGCCGGAAATGATCATCAACCCGACAATGGGCTGTCTGGATGATCGGGGGCGTCTGTTTGTTTGCGAAAACGCGGGCGTGAATTTATCAGCCAAAGAACTTGAAGAACAACTGCCCAACGGAATTCGCCTACTCGAAGATACCGACGGCGATGGCAAATACGATCGCTCGACATTGTTTGCTGATAAAATGACCTTTCCGATGGGGGCCGCCTGGTATCAGGGGGCGTTGTATGTGGCGTCGCCGCCTTATATCTGGAAGTTGACCGATCACGATGGCGACGGTGTTGCGGAAGATCGTCAAATTCTCGTCAAACATTTCGGGTACACCGGCAATGCAGCCAGTATCCACGGATGTTTCCTCGGGCCGGACGGACGCATTTACTGGTGCGATGGTTATCACGGGCATCAGTTCAAGGATGAGAAAGGAAACGTGATCAGCGACCGGAAGGGATCGTACATTTTCTCCTGCAAACCGGACGGTTCTGACGTACGGATATTTTGTGGGGGCGGGATGGACAACCCGGTCGAAATCGATTTCATGGACAATGGGGACATGCTGGGCACCGTCAACATTATGCACACCAGACCGCGTATTGATATGATGGTGCATTGGCAGTTCGGCGGCACTTACCCGCATCGCGAACAGGTTCTTTCGGAACTGAAAGTAACGGGCGGGTTTCTGGATGGCATGCACAGCTTCGGACATGTTGCCGTTTCGGGGACGATGCGTTACCGTTCCGGGATTTTGAACAGGGATTGGAAAGATGATTACTTCTGCGTCTTTTTCAATTCCGGCAAAATTGTTCGTTTGGAAATCGAACCGAACGGCTCGACCTACAAAGCGGTTCAGCGGGAATTTCTTTCCAGTAGCAGTCGTGAATTTCATCCGACAGATGTTCTGGAAGACGCAGATGGGAGTTTACTGGTGATTGACACCGGCGGCTGGTTTTATCGGGGGTGTCCGACCTCGCAGTTCGCCAAGCCGAATATCTTGGGGGCGATTTATCGAGTCGCCAAAAAAGATTTGCCAACCCCCCGCGATCCGACCGGTTCTGAAATTGAATGGGCAAGTCTTTCCAACAGATCGCTGCTGGGGTTCCTCGATGATCCCCGGCATCTGGTGCGTCAGGAAGCTCTTTCGCAATGTGAACGTCGCGGTTCGAAAATGACTCCCACATTGGAAGCAGGGCTGCAAAGTGAATCCGAACAGCAGCGGCTCAATTCCGTCTGGGGGTTGACACGTATCATCGGAAAACTGATCGCGTTGGAAAAAGCTCCTGTTGTCCAGGGGAAAACGCGTCTTATCTAC
>JALTOP010000014.1 GCA_027000105.1 Planctomycetaceae bacterium
GTATAGCCAAGTACAGCCGTCATCGGGGTGCGGATTTCGTGGCTCATGTTGGCTAGGAATTCACTCTTCGCCTTGGCTGACTGTTCAGCATGGCTTTTGGCAATTTCCAGTTCTTTGACAACCTGCTCCAGCTTTCTGGCATGCGCGTCCTGTGCTTCCTTGCTTACCCTTAAATCGTTTGCTGTTTGACGCAGTTTATCGTGGGCAATTTTTTTCTCGGTGATGTCTTCAGCCGTTCCGATAAACACAACTCCATCATCAGAAAAAACAGGTGAAATGGAGAGCTCCACCCAACGGAGTTCACCTGCTCTGTTTTTCTGTTGGTAGACCCCCTGAAAGTTTGAAAAGTTGTGAACCGTACTTTTCCAGTCCTCAAAAGCGTCTTCACGAATATCCTGACTGAGAATATCACACCAGCGATGCTCCACATTCATCACGTTCGAGGCAATACACAAGGTTCGCCAGTTATTATTGGTATATTCACAAATTCCCGATTCATTCACCTGGAAAATACCAAAGGGAATTGATTCCGAGATTCTGCGGAATTTGGTTTCATTCGCTTTACTCCTGGAAACAGCTTCATTCAACTCTCTGGCGATCTTCTCATCTTCAAGCCGGAGTTGAGCCATGCGACCAAACATGCGCGAACGGAATACGTGCAAGACCAGCGAGAACAGAATACCGGAACTGAACAGAAGGAGGATTTCATACAATTGGGGACGTGACAAACTCGGGAACATGACCAGAATCGACGTGGTAAGGCTCGCTGCTAGCATGCCGATCAACCATCTGGTAGAAAGAAAGAAGGCCCCCAGGGAGATAAAATACATCGAAATGATTGAAGCGTTAGCCGTGGAAGGCATCAGATATTCACGGGTAATCAAATGCAGGAACAGACACGAGGCGATCCCGCCTGCCAGCGGATTAACATAGAAGGAATTTACCTCTCGGCAGGAAATTTTCCAGCCCACCAGCACGAACAGAATCGCAATTCCCGCTCCCAAAACAGCAAGGTGGAATGAATGAGGGGGAATAGCGAATAAAAAATCGATTCCGGCGATGAAGGAACAAAAAATCGCCAGGTAATAGCAGACCGTTCCCAGACAATCGCGTAGTAAAAGATCACGTTTTCTGGCAATTTGCCTGGCCAAGGTGGTTTCGTCCGTTGTTGAGTGAAAATAGTCCGCTGTCTTCATCGAAAATTCCATATTTCCCCGATAGGAAAGTCTATCAATCGGTCCCTTGATACTTTTTTTTGAGGGATTTCCCGCTACTTCCTCTATAAATAGCTCAAGAATAAAGATGAAGATGATGTTTTTTTGAAACAGCACCGTTATTTTGAGGAATCGCAGCAAGCTTTTCTCTGTCCAGCTCCTCCCTTACTCTTTCCTTGGCGAGATGAGCCGACTTATAACAGGATTTATCTCTCTCTTGCGCCTGTCCGATACAACCCGATTTATTCTTAAAGCCCAATTTGAGGGACAAGTAACCGATTACACAACTGAAACAGCGCGAGACAGGGAGCAAGGCGACTGCTACAGCATGAAGGCAGGGGGTCAGTAATGGGACGCGGCTGCCTCATTCTGTCGGGCGTAACTTCAGATGAAACATTTGGCGATTGTGCAGGAAGCAGGGGAAATAGCTAACAGCGATTGATCGCGAAAGCGCTGGCTGGAATGGGAAGCGTTAAAAGATACCAAGTTGGTCGCGGGCTTCTTCGGTCATCATTTCCGGTGTCCAGGCGGGGGAGAGCGTCATTTTGATTTCCGCCTTCTCGACTCCTGGCAGTGATTCCAGCGCTTCTTTCGCCTGGGCGATCAGCTGCGGGCCAGCCGGGCAAGCGGGGCTGGTGAGGGTCATTGTCAGAACCACCTCGTTTTCGTTTTCATCCTTGCGGCTGATATCGTAAACGAGACCCAGATCAACGATGTTCACAAACAATTCAGGATCAATCACCGACTTGAGCTTATCAAGCATGGCCGCTTCACTGGGCAACTCAGACTCATCCGGTT
>JALTOP010000015.1 GCA_027000105.1 Planctomycetaceae bacterium
CAGGCAAAACCAGAGCGCAACCGCCTGTTCAAAAGCCGCATATTGTGCATAACGATCGGCACTGGCCCGCTGCATCATCCAGGATTGAACAACCGGCGTCGGAACGACCCAGACAAAAAATGTCGCTACCGCGGAAAGTACGACAAGCAGGATCAGGATCATTCGTAGCATGGGTGATGACATTCAGTCGGTTACCTGCGCTCTGTTGCTGTTACTGTCAGTTGAATTCCCGGGGAGACCGCTGCCTCGAAGTTGTCCGCTCGCTTCGTGACGGCACATAGCGGCAGACTGCGTACCACCTCCGGGGATCGACCCGGCAGAACAATACCGCGGACAATATCGGGCACAGTGCACAGCGGAGCCGCAATACAATACACGGTAAAGCTACAATTACAATACAGAGAAAAAAAGCCCCGATCAAACGAGATGCTTGAACGGGGCCTTTTCAGGAGGACCAGGCATCAGAGACCCGGTATTTCGAGTTTTTCCTCGACGGCGATCTTTTTCAGTTTCGCCAACGCTCGCGACTCGATCTGACGGATCCTTTCCTTTGTCACACCGAATCGCGTTCCGACCTTCTCCAATGTTTCCGGTTCGCTGCCGGAGTTCAAACCAAACCGATGCAGAATGATATCCCGCTCTCTCGGATCAAGCTGACCAAGAATACTCATGATCGCCGTGTGCTGGGATTGCTGATTCAGTTCCTGCTGAAACGGGTTCTCCCGCTGATCCGTCGATTGCGTGAACAGCTCATCATGCCCGGTACGATAACGATCCAGCTGTTTCATCTCGTTTGGAATTGAACGGGCGTAGTTCTTCATAATAGCCCAGCTGGCGTACGTCGAGAACTTGTTGCCCTGCGAATAGTCGAACTTCTCGATCGCCCTGATCAACGACATATTTCCATCGCTGACCATCTCGAAAAAGTTCGCCTGCGGCTTGAAGTGCCTTTTCGCAATTGAAACAACCAGACGAAGATTACTGCGGATCAGAAAGTTCTTGACCGCGACACTCTCGCGGATCAATTCCTCGATCTCCTTCATCAACCTCGCCGAAGGACGGGCAGGATCCAGCTTTTCACGCAATTGGGACGCTTTGAACTTCAGATAGTTCATTTTGCGGAAGTAGTACCCCTCTTCTTCACGGGTCAGCAAAGGAAGTTCATACAAACTGGCCAGATACGCCGGCAATCCGGGCGGTATCTGGGGCTTGTGATGTTTGCGGTCGACTTCCGGAGCAGGCCCAAGAATAACCTTTTCCATGCCCGGACGGTGAAATTCTTCGCTATCGATGTAGTCAAGCGAAACATCCATGATTTTTTCTGCACGCACCTCGTTAATGATGCGGTGAATACTGGATTGCGTTCTGCAGTATTGGCGGGCCAACTCGGCTACACTGGTTCCACGCTGATGCTTGTGCCAAATCTCACGGCGTTTTTCGTCCGTCAGTGGGCCGCGCGCATCGGGGAATACCGCTGCGTCGGGATAGTCCCGATCATGGTTCTTCAATGTGTATCGAATTGTTTCCACGGATCGCCCTACCTCTGCAGAAAGTTTCTTGCTGATCTCTGAAAGACACGCTCCCTGGGCAGCAAGTTCTCTTGCTCGATCAATAATTTCTAAACGCTCGTGAGCGGTCAGTTGTGTGAAGCGACTACTTCGCCTGACTTCATTCGCGTTTTGCTCGACAAATCGATCGACGCTCGATTTGAGAAAGACGACACGCTTACGAGAGCCGAGTTTAATTTTGCGACCAACCAGCCCCCTGGCTCGCCAGCGATCAACCGTTTTTGTTGAAACCTTAAATCGTTCGCTCAAATCATCCACTGTCAACAAATCTTCCGGAACATCGTCGACAGATAAATCGACACTTTCGGAAAGGTCTTCAACAAATTTGCAGATATCATGGACAGCATCCCGTCCCTCGATCATTAAATCGGGGTAAGTGCTTGCGTCGTAATCGGTAATTTGTCGGAATAATACGGGGTAATTATAAGTC
>JALTOP010000016.1 GCA_027000105.1 Planctomycetaceae bacterium
GTGTTAAGTTGCCCCAGGATTTACAAAAGGAACTGGATGAAATTAATGTCCGTCTCGGGGACAAGCTCTATCAGAGATTGGGCTGGCAACCACGTTGCAAGCCGACCGTTTTGCCCAGCGGGAGAATCCTGCTTCCGTTGTACACCGATACGTTTTCGATCTCGATCATGGCGATCAGTGATGATCAGGGGAAAACATGGTTCGCCAGCAAGCCATTGATCGGTTTCGGAAATATCCAGCCGAGCGTACTTCGCAAAAATGATGGAACTCTTGTCGCTTACATGCGGGAAAACGGAATACAGAAGCGTATCCGTGTTTCAGAATCGAAAGATGATGGCGTGAACTGGGGGCCGGTTTATAATTCCACTCTGCCCAATCCCGGTTCCGGTTTGGACGGCGTTCGTCTGGCCAATGGGCATTGGCTACTTGTTTATAACGACACTATCGACGGGAGAAACAGCCTGGCGGTTTCGATTTCTGAAGACGAGGGAAAAACCTGGAGATGGACGAGGCACCTGGAAAAACATCAAACAGGTTCCTATCATTACCCGGCTGTGATTCAGGGGAAAGACGGAACGATTCATGCTGTGTACAGTTACTTTGTTGAAGGTGGAAAAAGTATGAAACACGCCGCCTTCAATGAGCAGTGGGTACGTGTTGGGGACCAGAGTGAGTAGGCATCTGCCTGGATGAGTGACGGGAATCGTTGCGATCCCGTCTCTCCGGGCGTTTCCTTCGTGGTTCCCGGAGTCGCTGTGGTTATTCCATTTCGCTGTCTGCTTTCTCCTGCGTGATGCCAGTTCTCGGGACGGTCTGGCCGATTACGATTCCGATTCAGATTGGTGGCTTATGAAGTTTGCGGGTTTGAATCAGTATTTCGATTTGAAAAATCGGGAAGATCTCCGGCGGATACGGCGTCCGTTGACCGTATTCAGTCTGCTCTCCCTGTTGATACTTCTTGGAACGGTCGGGTTTAGACTGATTGGTCATGCAGACTGGGTTGAATCACTTTATCTGGCCGTTGTGACATTGACGACGTTGGGAAGCAGAGATCCGGCTTCTGACACCGCGACGATGGTTTTTACCATCATTTATATGATGTTTGGATTGGGGCTTTTCAGCTACAGTATCACAGCCTTGGGGAAAAGCCTGCTTGATACCCGTTATCGAATTCTTTGGAGACGCCGCAAGATGTTGAACCGTATTCGTGCGCTGCAAGGCCATTACATCGTTTGTGGACAGGGGCGAATGGGAACAACGATTTGTGAATACCTGGCCCGGAGAAACAAACCGTTCGTGGTAATCGACCACAACGAAGAACAGATTAATGAACTGGTTGAACAGCATGACTGGCTTTGCCTGGCCGGGGATGCGACCGACGATGCGATTCTTCGCCAGGCGGGAATTGAACAGGCCAAATCCCTTGCATCGACGCTCGGCTCGGATGCAGACAATGTTTATGTTGTGCTTTCCGCGCGAATGCTCAACAGTAATCTCCAGATTGTTGCACGTGCCAGTGATGACAAGGCGATCGAAAAAATGGAACGGGCCGGTGCAACCCGCGTGATCAGCCCGTTCAGTAGTGGTGCGACAAAAATGGCCCGCTTCATGTTGAATCCGTTGGTTGACAACTTCGTGGAAGTGGCTGATGAACACAACAGCGATCTGGAACTGATTGATTTTCATGTGACAAAGAGTTGCCCGTATCTCGGAAAAAAACTTTCTGAAACCGACATGCGGGATTCAGGAGTGATCGTTCTCGGGATTCGTCGGGCAAATGGAGAACGGCTGATCCCGCCACCTGGTTCCGCCGTCCTTCTTGAAGGGGACAGCCTGTTCGTTTTTGGGCATGCAGCTTCGGTCGGAAGGATATTCAATTTAGGAGAAGCCTCGGTTTAGTAGCTTGGGAATTGAAAGATAATCGTGACACAAGTGGGAATTGCCATTGTCGAGTCTGAAAACCGTTTTCTGGTGGGAGTGCGATCGGAAAAAACGACGTTAGCCGGATATCATGAGTTTCCAGGAGGGAAACAACAGCACGGAGAAAATAGTTCACAGACGGCGATTCGGGAGTGCAAAGAGGAAACGGGACTGGAAGTTGCAGCGATTCGCCTGTTGCATCAGACATTGTTTTTATATGAACATGGCGAGGTTCAACTTGACTTTTGGCTTTGTGAATTATGCTCTTCTGCGCAGGGAAAAACTCTTCAGGCACCCTGGCAGTGGATACCGCGAAAGCATCTTCCTCTATTGAAATTTCCTCCCGCCAACGCGGAAATAATAGAACAGTTGACAACCGGTATCGATTCACCTGATGGCCGGACGAGGAGAGGAGAGTTTGATTGAGCGATTCCCGGAAAGAAAAAAGAGAGCCTTTGTTGCATGTTGTCCTGTTTCAACCCGATATCCCGCAAAATACCGGCAATATCGGGCGCAGTTGCGTGGCCGTTGGGGCCAAGTTGTGGCTGATCCGTCCATTGGGGTTTCAGCTTGAATCCCGTTATCTGAAACGGGCGGGGATGGATTATTGGGAGCATCTCGATTGGCAGGCGGTTGATTCATGGGAGGAGTTGCGTCAGCACCTGCCCGAGGCAACCGTATGGTGTTTGACAAAATTCGGTTCTCGCAATCCGTGGGACGCCACTTTTTCGCCGGGGGATATTTTATTGTTTGGAAGCGAAAGTCGTGGACTGCCAGAAAGTATTCGCAACCAATATGCAGGCAACTCTCTACGTTTGCCCATGCATCCGGAAGTTCGTAGCCTGAACCTGGCCAGTACAGCCAATACTATTTTGTACGAAGCGGTCAGGCAATTCGGGGGATTGTAATCCACAGGCGGATTTCTGAAACAGTTTTCGGTCATGCACGCCTGTTCTGTGTAATGCCGAAACAGCGATGAAGTGCCCTGTTTGATAAAATCCCTCTTTTCCTGCGTCCTGTTTTCGTGATAGCATCTCTGCATCCCTTCCAAGTGTCAACATAATCATGAAAGGGCCTTCATGATGCATTCTTTTCTCGTCAAAGGATCGTTCCATCTTTTAATTTGTCTGGCTTTGCTTTTTGCTTCACGTTCTCCTTTTCTTTGTGCTGGTGAGTCTCCTGCCGACTCGCCCAATAAGAAGATCGAACAGGATTCCGGGGAACAGCAAAGCCGGAAAGACGGGAAAGCGTCACTGGCCGAAGCGAGCAAACACTTCAAGGCGGGAACCGGGGCGATCAAGTTGAAGCAGTGGGAGAACGCGGTTTCCGAACTCGAGCAGGCAGTAAAACTGGCTCCCGAAAACAGTGTTTATCATCACGCTCTCGGAATCGCCTACATGGGAAGTAAAAAGGCGAATGCAGGTTGGTATCACTTTCGTCAGGCAGTACGACTGGATCCCAAAAATGTCACGGCTAGTGTCGATTTTATGAAGACGTGGAAACTTCTCGACGCCCAGGGGCTGTTCAATGTAGGAACACCACTGAAGAAAGTCGCTCAGACATTGGGGAAACCTGATCAAGCTGTTGATCGGGGTGAACGCTTGCGTTTGGTGTATGGCTTTATGTCGCTCAATTTTGTCAAGGGGCAGCTTTTTTCTGTTCTCGATATGAGAAACCTCCCCCCACAGGGACTCAGCACGGTTGATGGTATGGCGTTCACGCTTCCCGGGCGTGAATGGGTTGTTGCATATCGCTACCTGTCGGCCCAACAGGGGAATACGGAATATGTGAAGCGGGGCGAATCGATCCAGTCCTGGACCGAGCTTTTTTCAAGCCAGCGATTTATCGGGGCGGCAGGCAACAAAAATGCGGTCGAAATCATGGAAGGGATCCGGCGTCAACTGGAAGAGCGTTTCGGGAAAATTTCCTTCAACATATTGGGCCAGACCGACAAAGATGTCCTGTTCATCTGGAGTATCGATCAATCTGACGAGCATGCCGCTCAGCAGGAGGTTGCGCGCATCGTCCAGGGAGAACGCGACATTCACCGACTCGCTTACACCCGCAAAGGAAATTTTGAGGAGACAGAGACATTAGCCCCGTGGATCAAAATACTGAAACAGGCGAAGCTTCTGCCTGCCAAGGAGTTGAGGGAATACCACAGAAAACAACTGCGTGAACTTCAGGAAAGGGAACTTCGCGATATTTCCCGTCAAATTCTGACCAAACAATTTGAGCTGATTCGCAAGAAGGAGGTTGAGGCCCTCAGGCTGTTTTATGTTGAAGATGTCCGCAAGGAGATAACCGGCGAGTTACTGGAAAAAGTCATTCCGTTTCTGGACAAACTTTCTCCCGACGAGATGGTCGATCATGTGAAAATTGAAGCTGACGGCAAGACCGTCAAGGCGAAAATATTCGACAAGCAGGGGGAGATATTTACGACCCTTGTTCAGATCGAAGGCCGTTGGTTCGCCAGGACGATCTGGTTTGAAGCACTGGTAAAATAGGATCGTAAAACAGAATCAATGGTAAAAACAGGATCGACCACACAAAGGTGCGGGATTCATCCTGTTGGCCGCTCTGTCGACTGTCCGCTCTGTCGACTGTCCGCTCTGTCGATTCGCCGTTATTTATAGGGAGGCGACTGTTTCGGAAATTTCAGAAGCATTTGTTGTTGCTGCCAGGATTTCCAGCGATTCCAGCCAAGTTCACCAAACATATCGCGCCGTTTTTTGAAATACAGCAGAGGTGAAGAGTCTTTCAGGTTTTTATTCAGCGTCTGAATCGCGCTAGCGAAATATCCGGAACGTCGACTTTTGCGTACAGCGATCAGCCAGTAATCGCCACTGGCGGGATCGACCCATTTTTCGAGGGCTCGATAGGCCTGTTCAAACTGCCTGTCCTGTTCTTTCTGGTCTTTTACCGGATGCTTCGCCAGCACTTCCGGCAATTCCCGGAAGGCAATCGCTCTGGCTTTGCGATACAGGGCATCAACCAGCTGTTTTTTTTCTTTTTCCGCCCGGTCATGAGCCTGTTTGGCTTTCTTGTCCTCTTGAGGGACACGGATTGCCAGAGTGGCTGCCAACTTCTCCTGATCGAAACTGGCGATCAATTCATCAGCCGCCTGGATGATCAGTTCGAGACGCTCCAGACGTTTTTCTTTGCTATCAAGTTTTTCAAGTCGAATGACCAGTGGTTGACGATCCTGCTTGTCTTCACTGCGCAACTGTTTATACAGCTTGTTGAATGGTTCTTTCGTGGGGTCGAGAGTTTTAAGGTGCTTCAGTTTGATTGCACGAATCTGTTTTTCCAATGTTCCCGAAGCGCCGGTTGCAGAAGCAGATTTTGTCGCCACCTGTTTCGTATAGAGATATTCCACTCGATAGTTCGTACTGGCCTGCTTGTTGGAGGAAAATTTGATATTACCCAGAAGCAGATCGCCCCCTTTCAGGGATGACGGCAGCCCTGTCGGTTCCATCAGGTAAAAGGTTTTCGATTCTCCCGGCAGGAGCAGCCCGGAAACTGATCGTTTCCGTTTTGCGACTGCATCTGCTTTGGAGCTGCTGAACGAAAGAGAAACCGGTTTGCCAAGCGGTTGATCGACCGTCAGGAGCACCGATTTATATCGCTCCAGGGTCGGGACATCCTGGTGGCGGGAAATGACATGAACCTGATACGTCCCCTGATTCAGCGAGATCGGGTCGGGAAACATGTCGTTTGTGGCTACACGTCGACCATTTTTGTCATAAATGTGATAGACGTAAGGTTCGATTGTTGAATCGTACAACAGATCTTCCAGTGGCTGGATCTGTAAAGTTACTGCCGTTCTTTTTGAAAGTTTCAATTCGTATTGAAGTGTCAGTTGGTAAACGGAATCTCCGTTGGGAAGCACATCCCGATCCCGGTTTAACACTTTAACTTCGTATTTTTTCGGCGAAATTGACCGTCGTAATGTTGTCAACGCTCCTTGAGGAGAAATTTTTTCTGTGGGCAGGGTGTTTCTCAGGGTGATATCAGTTCCTCCCTGACCGGATGATAATGTAACGACCGGATCAACAGGCTTGCTGCCATGGAAACGTAAACGGTACTTCAGATGGCTGTCCCCAAGGACGGACCAGTATTGTGCCAGATCCACTTCCAGCATTCGACCGGGAACGACCGGGAAGGAGTGTACGGTTTTCACTTCCGGAACAAGTTTGTAATAGGTGCCGGACTCTGCATCCTCAAACTGATGCCCGTCGATCAGCTGCATTGTGTGGACACGGAAGAATTTGACATCGGACGGTTGCGACATCAGCATTTCCAGTTCACACCAGGCAGCTCCTTCGGGAACGTTGATGAATTTTCGATGAACAATCCCGGGACTGAAATCTTCTTCCCATTGAAGAGTTGCCTCAGCAGCTGACTGGTCTTTTCTTTCTTGAGGGATGATGACTGTTACCGGGACTCGAAAGATCACCCCGTCCGGCTTCTCTTTCAGGCATGCCTGCACCTCCGCGTAATGAACGCCCGGGGATAGTTGAGTCGGATCGACGAGCACTTCAAAGCGGTTACCGCCGTGAGTCAGATGAAGCAGGTCGCCGCACTTCACCCAGTCGGCTGTTGTTTTCAATACGAATGTTTCAGAAACGGCCAGTCGCTGCTTGATCGTCGCCTTCTCTTTCAATTTCGCTGAGACATAAACCCGAAAAGCGGTCGCTTCCTTTGTCTGATACGCTTCTCTCAGATAAATCCCGCGCGCATCATTCAACGCGGGGATTCTCAGTTTGTAATTCAACTGGTGAGCGTATGAATCGGCATGAGCGGCCAGATAATCCCACGCTTTGTCGATTTGAAGCAGGCCTGGCCCCGCCCCGAAAACGTCAGCCTGTTTGACGGAAATGGCCGTATTCTGGATCGCTTTTCGTACAGAATGCGGAGTGTAGGCGATTTTTTTCTGCTTTGCCGCACTGAGCAGCAACGCGATGTTTCCACACGCATTCGGGGAAGCCATCGAGGTTCCGTTCATCTGCTGACTTGCCTGACGGGTCCAGTTGGGGACTGGCGAAATAGCCCCGCCGGGAGCGAAAATATCAACGCCGAGATCACCGTCCGAAGTCGGGCCGCGTGATGTCCATGTGTAAGGCAAACCGGGCAGCTTTTCCCGCAAGGAGTATTCGGAACGCATCATTTCGGGGGAAACGTACGCTCCCACCCCGATCAATTCGGAAGTCGTTCCACCGGGGGCACCGACCGTTGAAAGAGCCGGGCCGGCATTGCCCGCGCTGGAAACAAAAATGACATCATGCTCCTGCACGATTTCCGCATACAGTTTGGCGATTTTTCCGTGATTCGGCGTGGAACTCGGTTCGCCGTAGCTCATGTTGATCAAATCGCAATGATTGTCCAGAACCGCTTTCAAACCGCGAACCAGACCAGGGCCGGATTCCATCCCCTCCAATCGGGTATCACCGATCTTTACCGAGACAATTTGAGCACCCGGTGCCACTCCATTCCATTCCGGCTTGTCGGGATAGAAAGCAGAAACAATCCCGGCAACGTGTGTGCCATGCGCGCCTGTATCGGTCACAATCGAAAGCACTTTTCCCGATTCATAAATGTTGACGGCGAAATTCACGTTGATCGGGTCCGCAAAGGTGTTGAATTTCCGTTCGAGGCGAAAGTTGGTCATCACCATTTCCTCAGCCATGTTTCCGTCCGCATCGGTATCAACAACAGCACGAAAATGCTTTCCGTCGTGAAAAACGAGACAGTCATAGATCGGGCCGGGAGAGGAATACGATTTGATCATTTCATCGAGCAGGTCGATTTGAGCTTTCAGTTCGAGTCGTTCCTTCTTCTGTTCTGCATTGGGTGAGGGATGATCGGCACCCCATTGAGCCAGTTTTCGTCTCAGTTCGGCTTGGTGTTCGCGTTCGGCTTTTTTGAATTCCTTTGTCCGTTCCTTTTTGAGCGTGGCGACAAGCTCTTGCGGAAACAGGTCGTAACCAGCCTTCAGTCCCAGACGATATTCACCGGTCGGATTTTTCCATTTTTCGTCGATTGTCAGTATGCGGCCGGTCAGCCCGGTCAACTTTCCCTTTTCCGCTTTTACCTTTTTTCCCATCTGGACATCGCCAGAGCCGGTACCGTCGATCATGTCGATAATTTTGGGGCGGCCATCCGGGGTGGTCTGCAGACCGACAGCTCCAGGATCGACACCTGTGTCAAAAATCGCGACAACAACACCTCGTCCATCAGATTCTGGGTGCTGTTCCAGAAAACGATCCGCT
>JALTOP010000017.1 GCA_027000105.1 Planctomycetaceae bacterium
CACCAAACAGAGCACGCGAGGGGTCATCCCTTTTCTGCTGGTCTATGTCATCGATACAATGAAAAACGAGGGGCTCAATCACATCTCTTTATGTATGGTTCCCGCTTACAATTGTCACTCCCCGTTGGAAGGTGATTCGTGGCACGTCCGGGTTGGGCTGACCATTTGGGCGAATTGGCTGGGCATTTTCTTCAATGTCAAAGGACTTTACCATTTCAAGGCCCGGTTTCGTCCGCAGTTCTCTCCCGTATATGTCTGCGTACGAGACAGGGCAACACTGCTTTCCACCCTTTCGTTTGTCAGGTGCACCGGCTTTTTCAACATGAGTTGCAGAAATCTTTTTCGCAAGCTGCTCGGAAGGTTTGGCCGGAAACGGTAGGGCATGCCCGGTTTTCACAGTATTGCCCACTGATTGCTGTTACGACCGGATCGTTCGTTTTTACCGGTCGAATCGAACTCGTTGATACAACTTGCCCCGCAGGATGTGCGCAGTTGTTGTTTTCTGCTTTCAATTATCGCAACAGACAGCTTCTGTTGATCAATAATGGCTCGGTGTTGCTGGAGAGTCGATGAAATGGAAAGCCGGACTTTTCCGGAAGCCTGCTTCATCTGTCAGTAAAACATATGCCCAGAGAACAAAAAGTTGGATTCACGATACTGATCATGATTATCGGTTTCGCGGGAGCGTTCTGCTTTCGGCGACAACCGGACGGGGACGTTGCGCTACCTCCGCTGCAGGATGAGAACGAATTGAACCAACTCATTGCCGAGTATCGACTGAGACCATTTCTTCCCGGGATCGATACAAAAGAATCGATCGAGTCTCACCAGGAACTTGAAGAATATCTTGCGATGAGTCTCCGACCGCCCAAGAACGTCTCGCCACAAGACCAGGCTGTACCCCAGCCGATTGTCCCATCCGCTGAAGTTCCCGCTCGCAAGACGGGAGATAAGCCCCGAACCGAACCGCAAAAAAACGGGCGCATCCGAACCGTCAGGGCCAATTTTCAAAACAAACCGTCGCGTGGACAACTCCGAACACATATTGTCCAACCGGGGGATACACTCAGCGGAATCGCTCAAAAATATCTGGGGGCAGCCTCTCGCTACAGGGAGATTTACGAGGCCAACCGGGACGTTCTTGCCGGGCCCGATCAACTCAAATTGAACATGAAACTGGTTATTCCGACTGATGGGGCAGAATCAGGTGGAGCAGAATCAGGTTCCGAGCCGGTAATTGAGGCTCGCAACTCGGACAGGCCGGAGGTTTCTGCCAAACAGCAGACGAAAAAAACAAAGCGGAACCAATCGGAAGCAGCCAGCCTGGCAAACTCGGCGTCTTCAAAACGGCCCACCAGAAAAAAGATGTTCGTTCCCATGAAATATTCTCCGTTTTCACGAACTGCCTCTGATTTGCAGGAGAAAAGACGCTAAAATGGACACGCCCGACACCTCCCCGGTCTGAGTGACAAGAATACTGTTTAATCATGCGAGAGGGATGATGTGGGGAAGGGCATTGTTGGCGAGAAATCGGTGCATCGAAAAACGCTGACGTAAAAACGTGACTTCCCATGACGGTTTTTCTGTTTTGATATGATGGAAAGAAGAAGGAACGGTTCTCCATCAGCCCGCCCTATGAAATATGAATAAACATTCTATGCAGGAACTCGACACGTGAAGGCGATGCAGGATGTTGCCCGGACTATTACGGAACTGAAACAGTCGGTGGACAGGCTGGCTGCGCGTGCACAGTTGCTCGATTTGCCCGATCGCGACCAGGCCGAATGGTATCAGTTGATCACACAAAAATTGTTGCCTCAACTGAACGACAGCAGCTATCTGGTTGTAGCCGTGGTGGGCGGGACGAACATTGGCAAAAGTGTCATCTTCAATCATCTCTGTGGCGGGAAGGTCTCTGCAACCAGTCCGCTTGCCTCTGGAACCAAACATCCTACCTGCCTTGTTCCGTCTAGTCTGGCCAAACCGGAATTG
>JALTOP010000018.1 GCA_027000105.1 Planctomycetaceae bacterium
TTCGTAGTCGTAGATTGTTTTTTGCCCTAACATCTTGGTTGCCCGTCCCTCACTGATTGTACTTTGCCAAGTGGGCGACGCATACAGATCGGAAGCAAACGGATAGGGAAGCTGATAGGCGATATTGAAAATCAGTTTATACTTGCCGCTGATGACCACCCGCATCGGATAATACATGGTGATTTCATGAAAGGTATGTGAAAGATACGTTTCGTCCCATCCGTCGGGGTGTTCCTGTTCCAGAATCGGGAGGAACGATCTGCCATGGAATTTGTAGGGAACCGGCTTTTTATTGCGGATGGGGTAACTGTTTTCACCCGGTTGGACTGCAGGCGATGGTTTCGGTTTGACGCCGCAAAAATCCAGAATTGTCGGCGTGATGTCCGTCCAGTTGATCATGGCATCGGTGGTGCCGCCCCGTTTTTTCTGGTCGGGATGACGGACAATAAAAGGGAGATTCGCCCCGGGTTGATACAGATTCGTCTTCGCTCCAGGAAACGGTGGGCCGTTATCGCTGGTGAAAATAAACAGGGTGTTGTCGAGGAGATTGTTTTCTTTCAGGATGTCGTAAAGTCGCTCCACTCCCTGATCGACACGGTTACACGCCTGGTAATATTCGGCCAGTTCCTGTTTGACTTCCGGTGTGTTGGGCAACCAGGGAGGAACGATCATCTGCTCCGGTTTGAAAATGTTCCGTTTTGTCTCCGGATAGGGATTTTCCCTGTCATTGAAGTTGGCGAAATTTCCAGGACCAGGGCCGCGGTGAGGGTCGGATGTGCAAAAATAGAGGAAGAAAGGACGATCGTCGTTGCGAGTGATCCATTTGCGCGCATTTTCCGCCATGGCAACCGGGTTTCGAGATCCTCCCCGGATTCCCCTGTTTTCATAGGATTCAAAGTAGTAGACATCCTTGGGGGCAAGATGATATTTTCCGATGGAACAGGTTCGGTAGCCGGCCTCCTTCAAGTGTTTCGTTAAAGGCCGAACTGTCTGGTAGGTTGAAAAGTGGTTATAGCCGTGGGCGTGTCCGTAATGGCCGGTTGCATGATTCTGTAAGCCGGAAAGAATGACCGACCGACTTGCGCTGCAACTGGCTGTTGTTGCATAGGCCCGAGTGAAACGTGTCCCCTCGGCACAAAGTCGATCAAGTCCCGGCGTGATAGCCACCGGATCCCCGTAGGCTCCAACTTGAAATCCGAAGTCGTCGGCGATGAACAGAACAACATTTTTCTGGCGGGAAGCCGTTTCACTTTCAGCTGGAACGCAGCAAATCAGGTTGGCCAGTAAGAAGGCGACAGCAACAGGTAATCGATTCATGAACAAGCTCCCGTTTCAATAATCCTATTGAATCTTTTCCAGAATGACGGTTTTGATTTCCGGAAACTCTTTCCCCTTTTTGGAAAGTCCGCGCAGTTGCAGTTCGAAGTCTCCGGTTTTATCAATTTCGATTGTTCCCATTTCGATTCGCTTCCAGATTTTTTCATAAACTTCTTTTCGCGGGATGCGATCCGGGCTTGGAACCGTTGGGGCCAGATAGGGTTGCGCGATTGTCAGGCTTGTTTTCTTGTCTGCCAGCCTGGCCTGCAAAACGGAACCGACCGATTCCGGGCCGCAGGCGTAATCGATGGAGACTCGATATCGGCCGGGCTTGATGATGCGAACCGGCCAGGATGGGTAGGCATCTTCACTTGTCCAGTTGGTAATGTAATCGTTTGCCCAACCCTGTCTGCCGACATAGCTGATGCCACCATTTTTTTCGGGTCGCAGATATGCTTCATGTCCGGAAAGAGAAACCCGTGGACTTTGCGCGTGCCCAATTTCTGCCGGGATCGGGTCGAACCCCTCCCTTTCGACATCCGTGAGCCATTCCTGATACTGCTTTTTCATTTTGGTGATGATTTCCGGATATTTCCCGGCCACATCGGTCGTTTCGCCGGGATCGGTTTCCATGTCGAATAAAGCCCAGCGTCCGAATTTCCCGGCCTTTTTTTGAGCGTTGACCGCTCGCCATTTGTCGGTGCGAACTGCACCTCGGTTACGCCAGCGGGTAAAGAGTGTCCGCTTGCCCCAGGAAGCTGTCTCACCTTTGAGCAGCGGAACAAGACTTCTGCCATCAAGTGGTTTGGTCGGAATGCTCCTGACGTTTGTCAATTCAATCAGTGTGGGAAGCAGATCGATATGGGCGGCGATCGGTTTGACAATCGTCCCCGGTGAAGTAACACCCGGGTATCGGATAAACAGCGGGACGCGCGAACCACCTTCATGATTGGAACCTTTGCGTCCCCGCATTCCTGCGTTGTATCGAAATGTGTTGGCACCGTTGTCGCTCAAAAAAATGACGATCGTATTTTCACGCTGCCTGATGCTGTCAATGCATTCCAGCAGTCGACCGACGTTTGTGTCCACGTTTTCTACCATCGCATACGCACAGGCCGCTTCGGGAGTGATGTCGAGATGCTCGTATTTCTGCCAGTATTGATCCGGAACCTGCCAGGGGGTATGGGGAGTGTTGTAGGGCACGTAGCAGAACCACGCCTTGCCGAGGCTGTTCTGTTTTTCAATCCAACGGATCGCGTATGTGGTCAGGACATCGATGATGA
Organism: Planctomycetaceae bacterium; assembly: GCA_027000105.1. GTDB lineage: Bacteria > Planctomycetota > Planctomycetia > Planctomycetales > Planctomycetaceae > Rubinisphaera. Next base: position 2,601 of record JALTOP010000018.1, read on the forward strand.
ACCCCTCGGTTTGGATCGGCTCGCCATTTCGTTCCAGATGTGTGTTGAAATAATTGTTCCAGTGCCCCGCACAGAATCCGATAAACTCCTCGAAGCCCTGACCATTGGGGTGTTGGGGGTAATGGGCGCCGTTGTGCCATTTCCCAAAAGCGCCAGTTGCATATCCGTTAGCCCGCAGAATTTCTGCAAGCGTGACTTCATCTGCACGCATTGTTTCCCGTCCGCGTGTCACGCCATGTACTCCGGTACGGGAATGGTAACGTCCGGTAAGCAGGGAGGCTCTTGTCGGTGCGCAAACCGGAGAAACGTAGAAGCGGTCAAAACGGACGCCTTGATTGGCCAGCCGATCAAGTATCGGTGTGTGAATATATTGATTGCCATGCGAGGCAATATCGCCAAAGCCCTGATCATCCGTCATAATCAGCAATACGTTGGGGGTGCGTCTGGCCGATCGGTTTGGGGAACAGGCGAAAACATCGAAGCTCAAAGCAAGAAGAATTCCCCAAAAGATCAGCACAGAGGCCACTCGGTGACCTGGCAAAAGATGGACTGCCGAAAATGTGTGAGTTCGTTGCATAACTCGGTTCCCGAATTGTATTGGAAGGAAGACTGTTTGTTAAACCGGGGGCGATCTCAGAAAATTATCTGTTGTTCGAGAGGATTCGATTTTCCTGGAGTCCTTCAATTTGCCCTGTACGCTGTTTGTACGCATCACTTGCAAATGCTCAGGAAACCTTCTTGGTTGTAGCAAACCAGTCACGCTGGTATGCTGGCCGCTCCATCGTTTCGTTTGAATCAGGATATCAGGAAATAGATGAAGACTGAAGCTACCAACTGGATAAAACATTTTTTTGTTGCCTTGGGGCCGTTGATCGCCCTGTTCGTTGTGGTTGCGATTTTCGGACTTGCCGACCATTTTCAGGATGATGGGGGAAGGTTTTTAACCACAGGGAACTTTCTTCGCATCTGCACCAATACCTCCACGGTAGCTGTTGCCGCTTTGGGGATGACCTTCGTCATTATAGCAGGGGGAATCGATCTTTCTGCCGGAACTGCATTGGCACTATGCGCGACTGTTCTGGCCTATTTTCTGAAAGCGGATTACGGGCCGGGTGTTGCCATCACTCTCTGTCTGCTGACAGGGTGTTTGTGTGGATTGACCAATGGATTGCTCATCAGCGGTTTGAAGATGATCCCGTTCATCGTCACGCTGGGAACGATGTCGATCTTTCTGGGAATTGCGAAATGGCTTGCAAATCAGACAACAGTTCGTCCAAGTCGTGAGACACAAATTCCTCAATGGTTGCAGGCCTACTTGAGTACACGGGATTACGCGGCTGTCGCGGGATTGCCTTTGGGTGTCTGGGGTGTGCTGCTTCTCTCGATCCTTGTTGCCGTTGCACTACGTTATACCGTTTTCAGCAGACATGTTTTTGCGATCGGTTCCAACGAAAGTACGGCTCGTCTTTGCGGAGTGAATGTCACACGCACGAAAATTCTGGTTTATACGCTGTCCGGGCTGTTTATCGGAATTGCGGGGCTGTATCAGTTTTCGCGTCTTTCAGTCGGGAATCCAACTTCGGGAATCGGCATGGAATTGAAGGTGATTGCTGCAGTCGTTATTGGCGGGGGCAGCCTCAATGGCGGAAGCGGGACGGTTCTGGGAACACTTGCCGGGGCAGCCATCATGACCGTCATTCAAAGCGGATGTACGCAATTGGGAATCAGCAATTCAATGCAGGATATGATTCTGGGGCTGGTTGTTATTGTTGCCGTGTTTGTCGACCAGATCAGACATCGAAAACAGAACCGATGAGGCTTGCCCCAATCCAGCAGTACCCCGTCAGCGATAATCTGTGTCAGCAATAATCTTTCAGGAGAGAGCTCTTTCGGCACAACCCTAATAGACGAATTCAATCCCGGCATTGCCACCGTTTGCGATCATGTTGCCGTTGTTGTCAACATTGTAGGTAGACCCGATTACCGCAGTAGCCTGTTCAGGTGCCAATGCGACGCCAGAAAGAAACAGAACCTCCCAGCCGCCTCGAATGCGAAGATTGTCGCTGATCCGGTAGACCAGACCGAGACCGGTGTGACCGACAAAGGCAACCGAACTCTGATTGCTTGTCAGCGTTCTTCCATAAACAGAGTTGTCATTGGTGATGCCGGAATAGGTTTCGGTAATCGTTCCTCTGGCCTGATTGTGATACACGCCCGCTTTGATGAATCCATCAAACAGCCAGTTTTCACTTTCGACCAGAATGCTTTCCAACGAGAACTGAACACCGTTAAGGGAGTTGTCCGTTACCGCGCTGTTTTGAAATCGGAGCCTGTCCGGCCCCGCAGTTCCGAGCAGTGCGGTTTCGTCATCAAACCCGTCTGCCGCTCCGGAAAGAAGTGTCAGATTTCCGCCGTTGGGATCAGTCAATGCCGCGTGTGAAAGACCGCCGTTGGCACCGACGGCATTATCGACAGCTCGAAAAGTCCCTGTCAGCGAGACACTGGAAAGTTCATCCAGATTGACGTGTCGCCAACCTGCTCCCAGTTTGAATCGGCGGTTGACCGGAGCGAATTTTGCCATCAATTCCCAATCTTTCAGACTGCTTCGATACTGCATCTGATAACTGGGGGCCGGGTCTGCAAATGTACCAACAGGGCCGAACCCGTCGTCTTCCAGTTGTTCATTCGGTCCGGCACCACCGCTCAGATCGGCAGAAGCCGCATTAAAGATCGGTTGAAAATACGTGCTCGCATTGATGAAGTTTGCACCGGCAAAACTGGTGGCGATTCCGGAATCAAAACTGACACCGGTTGATAACTGGCCGGCTTGCGATTCGTTCCAGCCATCAATCTGCATCCATGAAAATTCGAGTTCGAAATTTTCAATCGCGATTGCAGATTTCAGGCGGTACCCACTTTGATAGTTGAAGTTCAAATTATCGTAACTGAGTGCGTCCGGCCCTCCGATAATTGTTCCGCCTGCAAAGTTGGAATCGCGCGTCCAAAAAAGATACTCTGCCTGAAAATAGAGGAAGGGGCCTGAATGACAGACGTTTTCAGGAACCTGACACGCATCGCAACCATTTTGGCAGGCGTCTGAAGGACAAAGTTCAGATTCGCAAGTGGTGCAAACCTGCTTGAAAATCTCGTCCGGTTCCAGAACGTCGCTTGCAGACTGATCCTGGGCGTGCAAATTCGTCAGGCAACTAAGACCTGCAAAACCGCTCAAGAGAACGGGAAACAAACGACCGATACAAAGCCGCCACATGAAGCCGGCTCCTTCCTTGGAATGTCATGATAACGCGGTTTCCCGAGGGTTTTTGCCTGGGAACTCCGCCCCGATAAAAAAGGGGCTATCGAGATTCTTCGGAGATTGACCGGAACAAACGTGACAAGACGGACGAGCTTTACGCTCAGAAAAGCAAAAAGAAGCGTTACCATCAACTGCAGCTTACCCAAATTGACAGGACGGTTGACGGATGTTTCAATGAGCAGCAGGCGGTTCGTTCTGAAAGGCACGGTTACGGAAGAGGAAATCGACGATATTTCCCTCATGTGGCTGTAGCCAGTTCAGTTGAACCGTTTTTATTTCACCAATGTTCAGACGGTCGATATTTCTCGCATCGAGCAGTTCCGCCGACCACTGTTCATTTTCTGTCAACGCGGTACAAACAAGCGTCTGCCCGATCGTTTTGATCATCTTCTCTTGCGGACAGGGCACAACGGCAACAAAAGGGAACATGTACTCGGCTTTGGCGAGTGTTGCCGAAGGGGCGCTGCAGTGGACTACTGTTGGTCTCAGAAAGGCGTGTCGTTCATGTTTTTCAAGGCGGTCGGCTTGACGATATTTCGCTGTTACTTCTGTTACGCCAGTTTCTTTCAGGCCGTCTTCAATCTGCTCATTCATTGCCTGGGCAACATCGGGATTAGTGAAGGCGGCCAATTGGGCCTGAGGGTCATTCATGGCAGTCGGTTCCACTTTCGCCAACCGTTGGGCAATGGCCTCGGCAATCTCTTCGGTATGACGGGAAGCATAAATCGCCGAAGCGTTAATGCAACTGCGTCCTCCGTTAACAAGAACGCTATCCACCATCAGGTCAAGATACTTTTCCCATTGATCGACGACGTCATCACCCAACAGTATTTTGCTGAAGCCGGGGCCGTGCACCTGTACGTTCGGATTACTCGCATACTGGTCGACAGTTGCCTGTCCGCCGAAAATCATGACCCGGTTGCACAATTCCGTAACAGCGGAACCGACTTCGTGTGGCCCGGGATATAGACTGATCGCCTCTTTGGGGATACCTGCTTCGATGTAGGCGGAAGCCATGCGGTAGGGTGTCCACGGTTCGGATGAGCCCGGTTTGAGAACCAGGCCAATTTGCATTGGGATACAAGGCAGCCACAAGGTGTGCACTCCGGGAGAGTTCGAAGGCAAAACAAGACCAAGCACGTCGGAGGTTGCCTGATAGCTGACCATCACTCCCCGATCTTCCTTGCCGTACCCCTTTTGAAGAATCTCCAGAGGAAGCCCGCGCGTCAGGGCATCAAGAATTTCCCCCATATTTTTCAGAACAAAGGCGATCTTGTGCATATTGGCCGCGCACATGTTTTCGGGAAGCCCGGTGCTGGCAGATTGTATTTTGCAAAACTGTTCCGGTGTTTGTGTTCCATTGCCGATCGGTAATTCCGCATGGAGATAGAGATCGCCTGCTTTACTGCACATTTCCACAAGTTGGTGAATATCAATTTGTCGAAGAGCCTCTCTCGCCTTTTTGGCTTTACGCATATCCATCTTTACCAACCCGCCATTGGCCTGATGGATATCGGCGAGTTTTTCGCCAGTCTCAAAATGAACCACTTCCGCCTTGTCCAGGCTTTCGTACGTTTTACCCCAACGGATAACTGGAATTTCTAACATGATTCGATTCTATATTTCAGGTGTTCAATCAGGATGGAGACTTCACAACTTCGACCGTGATTCCAACTTCGACTGTGATCAACGCCAATTTCGGCCATGGCAACTTCGATAGACGCCCGTTAATTCGAACGCCGACCAGTCAAACCTGATCTTATTGGATATCGCCACAGGACGCAAAGAACTTCGCCCGGAAAAGAACTTCAGCAAGAACAGGTGGATCGACCTGTCTCACCAGCGAAATTCAGTGTGGGACGCTCTATCAATGGTTGAATATCCTTTCATCGGGGGGGGATTGGGGGATGCAGCAACTCCCGGATATTCTCGTCGCTTCAACATTGCCGCCAGGTCAATCGAAAGGCCATTCGACTTTTTCTTTTTCAGCGAGTTGTTTGAGAACATTGAGGGTTTCCGGTTCAAACTGAACGCCACCGGGAGTATCACTCTGGTGGCACTCCAGCGCTTTCCCGTGATTTTCGATATGTGCTCCCAGATCGACCAGTTTCTTTTCCAGGGTATCGGTACCGGCAAAACAGGCAGGATTAATCGCCATTAAAAAATGTTCGGTACGTTCCAACGCGGGGCCGCGTGTTTTTTCGGAAGGCATTTTTTGACCGGTCAGACCGCATGTCAGAAC
>JALTOP010000019.1:0-563 GCA_027000105.1 Planctomycetaceae bacterium
GCAAATACGCGATCGATTGTGCCACTTCATCCGTCGTTATCATTCTCCCTTGTACAGCTCCGAGCGGACAGGCCTCGATAACCCTTTTCATCGCCGCTTCTTTATCCTGGCAACGCCGCAGTTCATCGTCAACCATTCCAGTATTGCTGACCGGGCCGGGGCAGATCGAATTCACCCGGATGTTATCACTGGAGAGGCACAATGCGAGACTGCGTGTCATCGCTACCAGGGCCATCTTGCTGGTCGAATAAACCGGGTCATGTGCCCTGGGCAATATCCCGGCATTACTCGAAACATTCACGATAGAACCTTCGCCCGCCTTTTTCATGTGAGGCACAACAAGTTTTGTTGCAAAGAACGCGGCTTTGAAGTTGACTCCCAACACATGATCCCACTCCTGTTCTGTCACATCTTCAACCTGTTTGATCAGTCCGACTCCCGCGTTGTTCACCAGAGCCCGGATCGATCCGAGTCGAGAGGCTGTTTCAACGACATCCGAGAGAGCCTCGACAGAGGTTACATCCGCAATCAGATGATGTTTCCAGTTGGGATCGAGCGGAAAA
>JALTOP010000019.1:573-1982 GCA_027000105.1 Planctomycetaceae bacterium
CACCAGTAACAATTGCCACCGGAGAATTGTCTGTTTGTTCCATCGGATTCATTCCTTTCAACAACAGAAGGGACAAACGGAACGGCGCGAACTGCACAAGTGGAGTCAATCGACCTGAATGGGATGCAGGAGCTCGTTGATTTTTTCCTCGTTCATGTTGTCGGGGGTTGCAACGTACTCACCGGTTTTGATCCGCTTTTCGACCTTTTCTCCGTTCAGGTGGGCCAACATCACTTTGACCGCCTGATACCCCATGGTCACGGGATCCTGCAGCACAATCCCTTGTACGTGATTTTTTTTCAATCCATCAATCAGGGCTTCGTTGGGGTCAAAGGCGATAAATTTGACCTTTCCTGCCAGGTCGAGTTCACGCAGCGCAGCGAGTGTGCCATTCGCGTTTGGTTCACAGACTGCGAAAATGCCATTGACTTTGTCCCGGTACTTGTCAAGCACTTCAGTTGCTTTGGCCAGAGATTCTTCCGGCGTGGTTCCTGCGTATTGGTCGGAAGAGATGACCTTGATTTTGGGGAACTCCTTTTTCAGTGTGTCAAGAAATCCCTGTTCGCGTTGTTCGGTACTCTCGCTGCCCGGATTATAGCGCAGAAGAATGACATTCCCTTCGCCTCCGATCGCCTTGGCCATTGCCTGGGCTGCAATCTGTCCCCCGTGGTAATTATCTGTTGCAACATAACTGACAAGCGGTTTATCATCGCCCAAAGCACTGTCAAAAATGACGACAGGAATACTTTCCTCGACAGCATGAAGAACCGGATCGATTAACGCCTGGGAATCGAGTGGCGCAAGAATGATGCCATCAACCTGTTTGACAATAAAATCTTCGACAACGCTGATCTGGCCATCGCGATCGTTTTCCAACAGCGGACCTTTCCAGATGATCGTCACATTTCCTGCTTCTTTTGCCGCCTTTTCTGCTCCTGCATGAACGGACTTCCAGAACTCATGCGTGGTTCCTTTGGGGATGACGGCAAAACGGTATTTCTTCTGCACGGCTGTTTTTCCGTTTCCGTCGGAACCGGAAGGCGCGTTACTGCACGAGACAAGTAACAGAAGACAGAGAAATGGAATCAGGCGAATCATAGTCTTGTTCTCCACAAGGGTATTCTTGAATAATCGAAACCTCTTGACCAATAAACCACGTTGAACTTTCCATACTCAGGAAGAAACAGGTTAACGCTGTTTTCCCAAACTAGGGCAATGTTGGATTTTTCAGGAAATCAATCAACCGTTTGGCATTGGGGGCGGCCTCGCACACTTTGTCAGGATCAATCTGTGCAAGAATTTCAAAGGAATGTTTTCCTTTGTCGTATTCCCCTTTTGTTGTTGTGTTTCGTGTTGCCAACTTCAAGAACTTGAAAACATCTGCTTTGGAAATAGTCTCGATCCTGGGA
>JALTOP010000020.1:0-14771 GCA_027000105.1 Planctomycetaceae bacterium
TGGTGAATGATACGTATCCAACGCGGTTTGTCTGTTTCGCCAACTGTATCCGAATCGAAGGCTCTGTTCGCACAGGCTGTAAAGAATAAAAGCGATAATCAATTGAAATGTCGAGTTCCCAAGACGGTCGATCTGGTGTGACCACCGAAACCGATCAGCAAGTTTCCGAGACGGATTTTCTGGGCTTTGTGCCTCATCGTCACCTGCTCAACTGCATTCATTGCGGGTTGTGTACGTCTTCCTGTCCAACCTATCTGGTAACGGGCAACGAAAACAACAGTCCGCGTGGCCGCATTCATTTGATGCGGGGGGTGGAAGAAAAGCGTATCGAGCTGAGTGACCGGGTTCGTGAGCATCTCGATTTGTGTCTGGATTGCAGAAGTTGTGAAACGGCCTGTCCATCCGGTGTTGAATATGGGCAACTGATCGAACAGTTTCGTCTTTCTGATCGTCGAAACCAACTGGAGCAGACAGGCAAGGGGCAAAACTGGTTTGAGCGGATCTTTCTGCGTGATCTTTTCCCCCACAGAAGAAAACTGGAGCTGGTTTTGTGGCCCGTCCGGGTTCTGCAAATGATGAAACTTGACTGGCTGATCGACAAAAGCGGAATCACTCAACTCCTTCCGATGCCGTTACAGCGAATGCAGCGGATGCTCCCTCGCCTGGTACGTGACCAACCGAAACTTCCTTCCGTGCTGCCGGCTCAGGGGACGGAAAAGGCCCGCGTCGGTCTGTTTTTGGGCTGCGTGGCTGATGTCATGTTTCGTCATGTTCACTGGGCCTGTGCAAGAGTTTTACAGAACGCAGGTTGTGAGGTGCTCGTGCCGAACGATCAACAATGTTGCGGAGCGATGGAGTATCACACCGGTCAGACGGAATCGGCCACACGTCGGGCGATTGCCAATGTCGAAGCGTTTGGCCGTTCGCCTGTCGATGTCATTCTTGTCAATGTGGCAGGATGCGGGGCGATGATGAAAGAGTATGTGCATCTGGAACAGGCAGCAGGTCTCAAAGATGACCAGGCTGCACAATTGAAGCGTTTTGCGAAAAAGGTTTGTGACGTCACTGAGTATCTCGCGGGGCTCGATTTGGCGGAACCGCTGGGGGAACTCCCTATTCGTGTCGTGTATCAGGATGCGTGCCATTTGAAGCATGCGCAGCAGATCGACCAGGCACCACGCGATTTGCTGCGTAAAATACCGGGACTCGAACTGGTAGAGATATTGGAACCGAATATCTGTTGCGGTGCGGCCGGAAGCTACAATCTGCAACAGCCGGAAATGTCGGACGAACTGGGGAATCGAAAAATCAGCCACATTCTGGAAAAGAATCCCGATGCGATCGTCAGTGCGAACGCCGGCTGTGCACTGCAGTTGATGGCTTTGCTGAAACAGCGTGGAAAACAGATCCCGGTTTTTCATCCAGTCGAACTGTTCGATGCGAGCCAACGGGAAATCTCGTGGGAAGAACTCAAATCCCGATAAAGTGCGATTCACGTCGAATGCGGGTTATTGGGGATTTCGTTGAACCTTCTGCTCATCTCATCCGTTCTCATGGAAAGTTCGGATGAAGTTCCCGTTGCGGCAATGATTCAGGATGGAGATGGGAACCTGTCGAAAATCATTTGCCAGCGGCATAATAATTGAGACACGTTTCGTATTATGCCTATAATTCCGGTGTCGGAGTCTGCGGAGCCTCCGGTCTGTCCGTTTTACATTTTCGGGATGTTTCTGCTCAACGGTTTCTTCTCAAAGAGGATCAGATGAATAACGCCGCACGAGGATCTGCATCGCAAATTGATGGCCCGGGTTATCGGTTCGGGAAAGCGGTTGTGCTGGAAACAGTGATTGCTGTGTTCTGCCTGCTTTTTCCCGCGGCCGTTTTTTCCCAGGCTCCGCAAGAGCCCAAAGAGGTAAAAGCTCCGGCTGCCGAACAGGAACCCAGACCGGAAAAGAAGAGCGTTCCACTGGCCCGCTATGTGGTTGTGAATAGTCCGGTTGATGATACCGTGTTTCGCAGGGTTCGAAATACCGCTTTGAAGTTGCAGGAACTTGCGATTACGGAAGATCGTCCTGCCTTTCTCATTCTGGAAATTCGTCCTGGCCAGAGTGAATTTCATCAGGTGCACGGGCTGGCGAAGTTTTTGACATCGAGCAAAGTGGATCGTTTGACAACGATCGCCTGGATTCCTGAGACCGTCACCGGGAACAACGCGATCGTTGCTTTGGGCTGTCGGGAAATTGTGATGCATCCAGATGCCGAGTTTGGAGATATCGGACGCGGCAAGGCGGTCGATCCTGATGAAGAATCGGATGTCCTTTCCATTGTAAAAAAACGGCAGAATCTGAAACTCAACACCGATCTGGTACAGGGTTTAATGAACCCTGATGTGGCGCTGTTGCTGGCAAGTATCGAAAAGAAAGGGGGCGTCAAGGAAAAAATTGTTGTCACGCAAAAACGGTTGAAATCATTGCGGGAGAATCAGGTTTCCATTATCGATGTCGAACCGCTCAAGGAACGTGGGCAGCGGGGCGTTTTTTCGGGAGTGGAAGCGAGAGAGTTGGGAATACTGGTGACGCGGACACTCGATACCAAAGCCGAGTTGTCCGATGCGTATGGTATCGACCCGAAAGACCTGCAGGAAAGCCGATCGGGTGAAGCATCAACGGTCGTGAAACTGATCGAGGTGACCGATACGATCGACCCGATTCTGGAAGCGTTTATCGAGCGGCAGATTCTTCGGGCCAAAAAAGATGGGGCGCAGGTCATCATTTTCAAGATCAAATCGCCGGGCGGTTATCTGATGTCGGGGACCAATCTCGCCAATCAGATTGCAGATCTGGAGGATGACGGTATCCGTACGGTGGCCTGGGTGCCGGATCATGCGATCAGCTCGGCGGCCATCACCGCCTTGGGATGCGACGAAATTTATATGGGGCCAAACGGCAAAATAGGTGATGCGGGGGTGATTGTGCAGAGCTTTGATGGAGCGTTCGACCGCGTTCCCGAAAAGCTGCTCAGCCCGCTGCGACAGACGCTGAAATCACTGGCGGAGCGGAAACGCCGTCCTGCTGCACTGCTGGAAGCGATGTCCTTCAAGGATCTGGAAGTGTTCGAAGTAACGCATCGCGACACAGGACGCATCTGGTACATGAGTGAAGCCGAGATTCTGGAATCGAATGGCGAGTGGATCAAAGGCCCGATGGTGCCGGAATCCGCCAAAGATCTGTTACTGACTGTTCAGGGAGATCGGGCCGTTAAGCTGAAAATCGCCACGGCGGTGGTCAAGGACCTGGACGAACTGAAAGAGCGATTGAATATTCCCGCTGATGTCGAGTTGGAACCGGTCGGCCGAACCTGGGTCGATTCGCTGATCTACACGTTGAACACGCCGGGGATGACCGTCTTCCTGTTTTTTATTGCCATCATTTGCATTTATATCGAGTTGCATTTTATGGTCGGGATCTTCGGTATCTGTTCGGCGCTCTGTTTCGGCATCTTTTTCTGGAGTCGCTATCTGGGGGGAACCGCGACCGGTCTGGAAATTATCCTGTTCCTGATCGGGATCGCCTGCATTTTGATGGAAATATTCGTGATTCCCGGTTTCGGCGTGTTCGGTGTCTCCGGTGTGTTGCTGATGTTGGCTTCGTTGATTCTTGCCAGCGAAACATTCGATTCGTTCAGTTCGGAAATCAATACCCAAAAAATGGTCAAGGTTTTGGCCACGCTGGGGCTTCCGCTGGTTGCCGTCATTGTGACATCGATGTTTATCGGGAAGTATCTGCCCAAAATTCCGATCCTCAGGAACATTGTTCTGTCCCCCCCGGTCAGTAAACATGCGGGTGATACGAACTCGCTACAACTGAATCCCGAACTGATTGCAAAAAATGAGAAAGGAATTTATGTGGGCAAACAGGGCGTTGCGGTCACAATACTGCGTCCTTCGGGGAAGGCCCGCTTTGACGAAGAGCTGGTCGATGTCATCACCGAAGGCCCGTTCATCGAGGAGAATTCACCGATCGAAATTATTGAAGTACGGGGGAATCATATTGTTGTTCGGACTATCAGTTAGCCCGGATTGTTCATCATCGGGAGAATAAAATTCGGCCAGGCGTGGCAAGCGGAACGGCGTGAGTTGTCCGGTATTTGTCACCCCGCTACAATAGCGATAATAAGCATGGCTCACAGATCCGTGGCACAAAACACCAACCGGGACTCCCGGCCTATTTTTCAGGAGAGGATGAATGACCCCCTGTAGCAGGAAGTCCGTCTCTGGAAGTCAGGTAGTATCCCGCGCCCAAGGCTGCCTCCTGGGCCAACTTGCCGGGGATGCACTCGGCAGCCTGGTTGAGTTCCAATCCCCGGAAGAGATCCAGAGGAGCTATCCTGATGGAGTTAGGGAGCTGGCGGATGGCGGCACATGGAATACGATTGCAGGCCAGCCAACCGATGATTCCGAGATGGCTCTGCTCCTTGCCCGGATGCTGGTGAAAACCGGTTCGTATAATCCAGAGGCGGCACGTAGGGAATATCAATACTGGCTGAGTTCCGGTCCGTTTGATTGCGGCATGACCATTTCAGCCGGGCTGCGGGGAAATCCTATCCTGGAAAGTCAGGCCAATGGAGCCATGATGCGGATCAGTCCTCTCGGGATTTTCGGAGCCGGGTTTGAACTGCCCCAGGTTTCTGAATGGGCCATGCAGGATGCCGCTCTCACACATCCCAATCTGATTTGTCAGCATGCCAATGCGTTATTTGCCATGGGCATTTCCTGCGCCATTGCTTCCGGATGCGACCGCAAAGAGCTATATCAGCACGTCCGACAGTGGGCAGACGACATGTCTGTCGAGCCGAACCTACTGGATACCATTGACCAGGCAGCCGATGAACCGCCAGCGGAATATGTCCACCAACAGGGTTGGGTTTTAATCGCTTTTCAGAATGCCCTGTACCAACTGCTTCATGCGCCAAGCCTCGAGGACGGTGTTGTCGATACCATCATGCGCGGAGGAGACACCGATACCAATGCAGCCATTTGCGGGGCGTTGTTAGGCGCTGTGTACGGTCGGGAGGCAATTCCCGCCCAATGGTTTGACTCCCTGCAGAACTGTCGCCCAGAGACCGGAAACCCGCGAGTCCGCCGTCCTCGCCCGGAATGCTTCTGGCCCGTGGATGCCATCGATTTGGCCGAAGGGCTTGTAACAGGAACGAGGGACAAGAATGGCTGAAATGAACAGTAGACGGCCATGTAAGGCCGGTGCAACCGCCCCTACATAAACTTTATGTTCTATCCTTTGTGTCTTCGCTTGATTCCCTTTTCTCGCAAGCGACCAGAAACTGCAAGCGGAACGGCGTGAGCCGTCCGGTATTGGTCACCCCGCTACTATGGCGAAGATAAACACGGCTCACAGAGCCGTGGCACAAAACACCAACCGGGGCACCCGGCGATCGGTTATAAACAAGTTCGGATCGTCGTTTGGATCGTCATACGGAGCTTTCTACTGCTGTTTCAGCCTGCTTGCACCATGTTGCCAGGGCTTCCTGCAGTTTGCCGCGATCGATCGGTTTGGTCAGGAAATCGTCACAGCCCGCATTGATGCACTTTTCCCGATCATGCGACATGGCGTGTGCGGTCAGTGCCAGAACCGGGTATTGATAACCGGCTTCCCGCAGTTCGGTGGTTGCTGAATAGCCATCGAGAATGGGCATTTGCATATCCATCAGAATCACCGCGTAGGGCGTATTCTGTTTCCACGCTTTCAAAGCCAGGTCGACTGCTTCCCGCCCATTGACCGCGTAATCGCATGGGTATCCATTCTTTTTCAGCAAGAAGCCGAGCAATCTGCGATTATCCGGACTGTCATCGACAACCAGAATCCGGGCCTGTTGTTCCGATGAGACCAGTTCGGCCGGCTTGGGTTTTTCTGTTTCGACAGTTGTTTCCTGTGGAACGGAAGTCGGCTTGGGCAAGACAAATTCCGCAACGAATGTTGTTCCCACACCGAGTTCACTTGTCGCGGTCAGATCGCCCCCCATCATTTGGGAAAGTCGTTGAGAGATGGAAAGCCCCAGACCGGTTCCTCCAAATTTACGCGTGGTTGATGTATCGGCCTGTGAAAACGGTTTGAAGATCGATTCAATTTTTTCTGATGAAATTCCGATCCCCGTATCCGCAACGGAGAAACGGACGTGGAACCGATTCGGATCTTCGGGAAGCGGCTTGGTGCTGAGACTCGTCGTGACCGATCCATGATGCGTAAACTTGATCGCGTTTCCGATCAGGTTGACAAGAATCTGTCTGATACGCGTCGGATCGCCCAGCAATTGTTCGGGAACATCGGGATCGATCCGGGCAATCAGTTCCAATCCTTTGCCCTCTGCCTTGTGTTTCATCAAGGAGATAATGTCTTCCAGTAGTTGTCTGGTTGAAAAGGTGGTCTGCTCCATTTCGATTTTCCCGGCTTCAATTTTGGAGATATCCAGGATATCGTTGATGATCATCAGCAGATGTTCGCCGTTCCGCTGAATGGTTCCAATCGCCTTTTCCTTTTCCTGTTTACTGGCCGATTCATCCGAGAGGATTTCTGAGAACCCGAGAATAGCCGTCATCGGTGTGCGGATTTCGTGGCTCATGTTGGCCAAAAATTCCGACTTGCTTTGGGTGGCCTGTTCGGCCTGCTTTTTGGCTTCGAGCAGTTCATTGGCCCGTTTTTTCAACGCTTCGCGATCTGCTTTGCGCTGTTCTTCAAGGTGCATCGCGTGAATCAGATGGGCGCACGATTTCAGATAGGGCCTGAGTGATTCATATTCTGTCTTTGGAATAGGTTGTGGCGAATTGGCCAGGCCGACAATTCCCAGAATTTCGTTGCCATAAAGCAGGGGCATTCCCAGGAAATTCTGAATGAAGGGATGTCCCGCAGGATAGGTCGCGGTGTCGGTCAGGTCGATCGGATTTTCAACGCTGACCGGTTCCCTGGTTTTCAGGATGGTGCCAAATACCTTTGTCTTCCCTCCGAAAACGACATCCTGGTTTTCATATCGCTGGATGAATTTTGCTACATGAGGGTCGGTTGAGCGATTGCAAATGCCTCGCACTATCAAACCATTCTCGCTGTTTTGAGAGGAGAATTCAGCGATGAATCCGAATTCGCAATCGCTATAAACGGTCAATCGCTGGATCAGGTGGTCGAAGAACTGATTGGAATCCCCCGTGATCAGATAATTCGTCTGCAGGTCACTGACCAGATTCAATAGATTGAAATGGTTACGGAACTCTTCTTCGATAATTTTTCGTTGTCGAATTTCTTCGCGTATCTCGGCCAGTTGGTGATACTGACTGGTCAAATCCTCGATGGTAATAAACGCCAACGGTCTCTCACCGGGGAGCCGTCGCACATGAGTCCGCTGGATCATGCGAACCTTTTTCCCCTTCAGTTCATAATCGATTGGCAGAAAATGCTTGTGAAATCCTTCGGAATAGACTGCAGGGTTACCCTCAGAGAAGACCTGTTGAAGTCGGCTTCGGAAACGAGGTTCCCTTAAATGGGGATACTGCTGGAAAAGATTGAGCTGTTTTGCCTGTCGGGGGGAAATTCCCGTCCATTTGGCAAGAACGTTGTTCCATTCGTGAACATCATAGCGCTCGTCGATTATCAACGCGCCGCAGGGAAGCCAGTTGATCCATTGGTTGTTGTCGCAATACTGTTCCATTTCTATTCCTCTTCTCGATCCATGTTTCTTTCGATCCGTACAGGGATTGGTGCTACTGCGCCGGGGCTCAACAGCCGGGAATCAACAGAAGTTGACTCCCAATCTTTTCGTCAGGCGTTGTCAATAATCTCATTCAACGCCAGGCTGATCGCATCGACATCGAACACGATAAGGATCGAACCTTCGATCTCGCTGTTTTCCACATGCAAACGGACGTCCGCCAGTAAAACGGTTGGGGTATCCAACAGGTTATCCGCCAGTAAGACCCGTACAGAATTGGATCGAGCGATTTCCGGGATGGAATAATCCAGTTGGTCATTGATCGCGTTGGATATCGCTCCCATGACTCCGTTCAGGACGATATTGCCGACTTCAAGAAGAATGCCTTCCTGCTCCAGGCTGATTTCGTCGTCATGGATTTCTTCTTCGCTCAATATCGCAGTCAGAAGTAGAGCGCTCTGTTTATCCAACAGCATTCCCAGACGGCCATCGATGGTGCCCGAAAAACTTTGGGTCACCATTGTTTCCTCGGTAACGGCACGGTTGTCGAACATTTCCCAGGCTTCCTGCGAGTCAAGCATCCTGATTTCGGGAACACATAACTGGATCCGCGATTTGACAAGTTGGCTGAGCGCATCGGCTGCCCGTCCGACTCCGATATTGACCAATTCCTGCAGAAGATCAAGCTGATCTTCATTGAACTGGGGTGTTTCGATCGTCATGTTCTCAGTCATTGACCACCTCCACTGTTTTTGTGAGCGCGTTATTGATTGCTTCCCGCAACTGTTCCGGTTTGAAAGGTTTGTTCAGAAAGGTAACGATTCCCAAATCCTGACAAATAGTTCGACTGCTTTCCTGAATATCTGCCGAGACGATAATGACAGGAACCTGCGAACCGGTACCACGAATCATCTTCAATAAACTGATTCCATCTACATTGGGCATCAATAAATCGGAGATAACCAAATCAGGCTGCTCCTGTTCGAAAACAGCGAATCCTTCCTCGCCATCACTCGCCTGGATCAGTTCGCAATCCAGTTCTGAGACAACAGAGGTGACACGCTTACGGGAGAATTTGGAATCATCCACAACAAGAATCTTCATTATCATTTTTTCCTTTTGCTCGACCGAAAGATGCGAATGTCCATTATTCCACAAGGGGCACCGCGAAAGGCGATCCATGTGGCATCACTCACCTTTGTCGAAGGTGTTTTGACGGACACCTGAAAAGCTATGTTGCAAAAATGAAACAGGCCGTATGCAGGCCGTCTTGTTGCCTTTTTTTTCTCATTTCCGAGCGGGCTATATGGTCTGTATGGCCCTATAATACAGGGCGGTAGGGAATCTCTCTGCACTTCAGCAGCGGCGTGAAGGGATGTCCCTGAATCTGTTAAATTCGCAATGGACAGGGGTAACCGCTACGTTTGGCCAGTTTTCAAAAGACGGTAAAAAGCAGCATTTGCGTCATTCGTGTTAGGCGGGTCTGTTCCCGAGGGCCTGGTTCCCGATTCTTCTGAAGAATCCGTTCTGTTTGAATTCTGGCCTGGGAGACGAACAGACGTTGTAGCGCGTTCAGTTTCCAGTCGTCCGCTTTTTTTTCGATTTCAGTGACAATTTCCTCGATCGCTTCGACTTCCTGGAGAGAGATCTTTGGGTTATCGATCCATATTGGTGGTCGATCCAGATTGGCGAGACGTTTGGCGAGAATGGACAGCCCCTGCGAGATCGCTGTTACCTGTTTGTAGTCTATTTTATCAGCCGTGTCCCGAACGGTATGATAATCTTTCGATTGACCGGTCGAGGCGAACAGAAAGGGGATTTTTCGATCGCGAAATGGCCCGTAGTCGCTGCGGGTTCCGACGAAGTCGTCACTTAACAGGACAGGTTTTGCTTTCTCGGCGAACGGAATTCGGGAAACGAGATTCCGGACACCTTCAGCATGTTCGGATCCGAACAGGAAGAAGGAATCGAGTGGCAAATCTCCCAAAGAACGCCCGAGCATGTCCGCGACGATCATCATCTTCACCTGTTTCAAGGGAATCGGGGGGTGGGCTGTAAACCAGCGGGAACCAAATAGCAAATGTTCTTCGAGATCGAAACTGACAAACAGTACAGATCGCCTGATTGAATCGGAACAAGCCGTCATCACCCGAGCCAGTTCGAGCATCATGGCAACACCGGAAGCATTGTCGTCCGCCCCGAAGAAAATGCCGTTTCGGCTTTTGCCCAGATGATCGTGATGGGCAGCGATGATGATGTATTCATCTTTCAACTCGGGATCGCATCCAGCAAGCAGACCTGCAACATTCTTTCCAGCCGATGTGCTGTTGCCGGATTTATCTGGAGCAGCGGGAATATCCTGAAAGTAGCTTCGCTTGCACTTCTCACCCGGAAGTTCAAAAACGGGTTGCAGTTCGAGTTTCCGAAACTCCCCGGCGACATATTCTGCCGCCTTTGCTGCATCGGAGCCACGCCTTCCCCGCAGTTCTCGCGAAGCCAGATAGAGAATGTGCTCCCTGATTCGCTGTTCGCAGACTTTTGGCTCCTCTGGCGGGGAATCTGGCTGCCGGGCGTTCAACCTCAGACAATCGGATAAGCCCAGCAACAAAACAACAAGTACAACAGCCGTTCTGAACACGAATTTCTCCTTGTGGTGACACGTTCCTTTTTATAGCGGAAACCAGGCATGCTTCACAATGCAATCAAATCAGCGGAGCCGAATCAGCGGAGCCGAATCGGTGCAGGCGATCATCTCATTTGCTCAGCGGGAAAGGGATGGCCGGTTTGTCATTTTTACAATTTGCTACTTCTCGCCCAATCGTTAACGGTAATTACAAAGTTTTCTGATGTGCGGGTTGCAATCGGGTCGATGGAGAGAACAGGGTCACAGACCGTCTGGTGATGCTGCGCATGACTGTTCCGGTTGGGGCCATAACAGAATACAACCCTGATCCCGGCACGTGGCCGGTTCGTAATTATCGAGAAGGAGAGACAAGGATGTTTCGACGTTTGGCTTTTGCCAGCTTGATGGCTGGAGCAATGGTGGTCGTTTTCGGGGCAAGTTCGGCCGAAGTCTCCGCCCAGCAGGGGTACGGTCAACCAACCGATTGGAATCGGTTCTATTACTATCCGTACATTTACTATCCCCAAAACTTCCAGCGGTATCAAAGTCATGACCACATGTACTACCGCTACGATCCCCAGATGCAGATTCCCGTCTACAACAAGGATTGGTACAACTTTTATCCCACTGATCGCCCCTGGCACAAGGGGAAACATTTCATCATGGATACGTTCTGATCGAAATGGAATTTGAAAAACAGACCGGTCGGTTTCGGAACTCTTTTCCGGGATCGGCCGTTTTTATTTTCCCTCGGCCAATCATGCAGCTTGGCGTTATGTGGTGAGTAACTCACACGGGAACATAACCTTGTTACTGCCCACTGGTGACGGATGGCGGGAAATGATCGACCACGAAGGAAAAACCGTATTCATCTTGTAAAGATTCCTTTCTCTACTTTCCTATTGACCTCCAATGCGGTAATCTGAACCGGTTCAGCGAGTTTGTTTTGGTGTGGGGAGATCGTTGTCCGCAATCAGACAATGCGATCAGTAGAGGGGGATTGATGATGAGCGAAAAACCGGGAGGATCATATCCGGGGGCGAACGAGCGTTTCAGTGAGAACATCCCCGAAGGACAACACAAGCATCGAGTCACGCCGGGAAAGCATCCCAGTGTCAAATTCAATCTGGAACAGGAACCGCTTCATGTGGAAGGAGTCGAACCGGAACCCGATCTTGTGGAAGAACTGAGGTTGACTCCCAAGGGAGAAGATATGCACCGCTTCAGTGGCGGTGTCCTGTTGGCGATCGCCATCGTCCTGCTTCTGTTGATCGGTTATGCCCTGCTATCCGGATTCAGCGGATGACTGTTTCACTGTTTGCTCCGTGAACAGCTCCGTGAACAATTTCCCCGGACAGTCCTGCGTCTTCTTCGATAATGAGAGATAACGGCATGAACCATTTGCGAGTTTCCGCCTGCCTGTTCACTTTGATTTTTCTATTCATTGGCCCAGGCAGACTGTTGGCGAAAAACGCCTCTTCCCGAAAGCCGAATATTGTTTTCATTTTGACGGACAATCACGGCGCCTGGACGCTTGGCTGTTACGGCAACAAGGATATCCGCACGCCTCATATCGATCAGCTTGCCAAAGAGGGAATGTTGTTCAAGCGTTCGATGAGCAGTAATCCCGTCTGCTCGCCGACACGCGCTACTTTTTTGACAGGACTGATCCCTTCGCAACACGGTTTGCATTCTTTTCTCGACAGCAAATACATGATGGGGCCGCAGGCGTATTACGCATTGGAGGAATTCGAAACACTCCCGGAAATTCTGCATTCCGAAGGTTACGTGTGTGGTTTGAGTGGAAAATGGCACCTGGGCGCAAACATGACGCCGCAAGACGGTTTCTCCTACTGGGCAACAATGCCACGCGGCAGCACGTCCAACTTCTACGAAGATCCGGTCATCATCGATGGCAAAGTTCAAAAAACGCCGAAGTATATGACCGACTTGTGGACAGATCACGCCGTCAAATTTATCGAACAGAACAAGGCGGGCGAGAAACCGTTTTTCCTGTTTCTCTCTTACAACGGGCCATACTGCTTGAGTCCACTGCTGCTACGTGAGGCGAAAAATCGTCATGCCGAATATTATGCGGATAAATTCATCCCCTCCTTCCCCAGAGACCACATTCACCCCTGGCAGTATAACAACAAGGCGTATCACAACAATATCGTCAGCATTAGACGAGTCGCAGCCGAGATCAGCGGCGTCGATGATGGCGTCGGCACGGTGATGGAAACGCTCAAGAAAAATGGTCTTGATGAAAACACGATCGTCATTTTCACGGGCGATCAGGGATGGATGGGCGGCCAGAACGGCTTTTTCGGCATGGGGGATCACACTCGCCCCTTCGCTGCTCACGATATGATGATGCACGTTCCGCTCATTTTCAGGCACCCGGCGGGTATCAAACCGGGTACCTGCAATCATATGGTCACAAATTACGATTTTCTCCCCAGTTTGCTCGATTACATCGGTTTGAAAAATCGCATTCCGAAAAAGCCGGTTTCTCCCGGTCGCAGTTACGCCGATGTTTTGCGAGGCAAACAGATCGAATGGGGAACGGCCATGTTTTACGAAATGGAAGGTTGCCGTTCTGTGCGGACAGAAAACTGGAAATATGTTGAACGCCGCGATCCGATCGGCCCGAGCGAATTTTATGATATGAAAAACGATCCGTATGAGCGCGTCAATTTATTTGGACAGTCGCAATATGCAGAAGTTCAAAAACAGTTGCAGGAAAAGCTGTATCAGTTCTTCGATAAATACGCAGACCCGCAATACGACATCTGGAAGGGCGGACGCAGCAAGGCCCGCAGACTTTATACTTCCAAGGGGCATCCCGATTACCGTCCGCTGCGCAGTGAGTGATTATTCATCTGTCAGTTCCGGCAGAACGATAGGCAAATCCGCTGCCTGTTTGGCAAGATGCTGTTTTCGATATTTCAGCGGAGTGGTGCCGGTTGTTTTTTTGAATCGTTTGACAAAAGAGCTGTGATCGTAAAACCCACATCGGTACGCGATGGCTGCAATCGATTCGCCGCTGTGTCTGATCGCGTCCAGCGCATGATACATGCGAACTTGCTCCAGAAAAGCGTGAGCGGTCATTTTGATCCGCTCTTTAAAAATTCGCATGAAGTGACTTTCAGACATGGCACAGCGGGCAGCCAGATCGGCGATCGTGATCTTCTCTCCGAAATTTTTGGTGATGTATTCAATAGCGGGCAGTAACTGATTCAGTTCGGCCTGTTCACTCCGTTCCTGATCGTATGGATGATTGATTGTGATCAATCCGATAATTTCTCCTCGCTGGTCGTGAAGAGGGTATTTGCTGGAGAAAAACCAGCGGGTCGGCCCACTGAACAGGGCGGTTGCATGAATTTCGTTCAACAGCGTCCGCCCTTCCTGGAAGACGATCAAATCGTTTTGCCGAAATGTTTCTGCGACAATTTTCGGGAAAAGATCGAAATCCGTCTTCCCGACGATGTTGTAGTCGGGGTCAAGATTGATCGCGGCTTTCAGTGCGCTACTCATGTAAACGTAACGGGATTCCCGATTCTTGATCATGAACAACGCCTCCGGGATGCGATCGAGCACATCGAGGATTGTTTTCAGATCAACCGTTCGGGCAAAAAAGTCGTTTTGAAAGGAACTCACCGTCATGATAGGATTTTACCATTTATTCATAGCAATGTCATAGAAATAAATCTCCTGGCGTTGATATAATCAGGCCATGATGCAACGATCTTTTTCATTCATGATCTGGTTGAGTTGTGTGATTGCCGGTACGACTGCAATCGCGGGTGGGGATGCCGAGTTTTTCGAATCCAGAATTCGGCCCGTTCTGGTGAAGCACTGTTACGAATGTCATTCTTCTGCTTCCGATGAAGTTAAAGGTGGGTTGCTGCTCGATTTTCGAAAAGGGATTCGGACAGGGGGTGAGAGCGGCCCGGCTGTTGTCCCCGGAAAACCAGCGGAAAGTCTGCTGCTTGAAGCGATTCGGTATGAGTCTTCAGAAATGCCTCCCGCGGGCAAGCTGCCGGAAAGTGTAATCGCCGATTTTGAGCACTGGATTCGGAATGGTGCGTTCGATCCGCGTGACAACGCTCCCTCTCGAACCGAGGCGGCTGACCTGGCGTGGAAGGCGAACCTGGCCGATCGTTCGCGCTGGTGGAGTCTTCAACCGCTTAAATCGGTTTCGCCTCCCGAAGTTGATAACAGTTTGTGGGCCGTCGAACCGGTTGACCGCTTTATCTATTCGAAATTGGAGAAAGCCGGGTTACCGGTTTCGCCTCCGGCAGATGCACAGACGCTATTGCGACGGCTTTCATTTGTATTGAAGGGGCTGCCACCGACACCCCGGCAGGTGGTTGAGTTTCCTGCCGCTTATGCTGCCGATGCGGAAACTGCGCTGGCTCGTCTGGTTGATCAGTTT